>NZ_JVEL01000268.1:0-21984 GCF_001076875.1 Serratia sp. 506_PEND | reverse complement strand
GTTCGAATCCTCCCGGATGCACCATCTAAGAGAAACCCGCCTTGGCGGGTTTTTCGTTTTTCAGCATTTAGCCATTCTCTCTTCACCCCTTTCCTTCTTTGCACTCGATCGATCACAGCACATTCCGCTATGACGCAGTCAGCGACAACCCAACGGCTTTACGCTAAAGTAGTTTTCTTTCCTCAACGATCATGGAGTAACGATGTACGACCGCTATCAGGGTCTTATTTTCGACATGGACGGCACGATTCTGGACACCGAGCCAACGCACCGCAAAGCGTGGAGTGAAGTGCTGTCGCGTTATGGCATGACGTTTGATGAAGCGGCTATGGTGGCGCTGAGCGGTTCACCGACCTGGCGCATCGCACAGGCGATTATCGCCAGCCACCAGGCCGATCTCGATCCCCATCATCTGGCCGCGGAGAAAACCCGCGCGGTGGAGGCGATGCTGTTGGACAGCGTGCGCCCGTTGCCGCTGATCGAGGTGGTAAAATCCTATCACGGTCGCCGTCCGATGGCGGTCGGTACCGGCAGCGAGCACCGCATGGCGGAAATGCTGCTGCGTCATCTCGGCCTGTTCAACTGCTTCGACGCGATCGTCGGTGCGGACGACGTACAGCGCCATAAACCGGAGCCGGACACCTTCCTGCGCTGCGCAGAACTTATCGGCGTGCCGCCGGAGAAGTGCGTGGTGTTTGAAGACGCCGAGTTCGGCATCCAGGCGGCAAAAAGCGCCGGTATGGACGTGGTAGACGTTCGCACGCTGTGAGTAGTACGCTAGCCGTAATATCGTTATTTGGCAGCAGCTTCCTCAGTGCGACGCTGCTGCCGGGAAATTCAGAAATCGTTCTGGTCGCTTTGCTGACCCAGAGTCGCGTCTCGCCGGAATTGCTGGTGCTGGCCGCGACCCTGGGCAACACGCTGGGCGGCTTGACCAATGTCATTATCGGGCGCCTGTTACCGGCGTTGAAACCACAGCGGGGGCTGGCAACGGCGCTCGGGTGGCTGCAACGCTTCGGCCCGGCTGCGCTGTTGCTCAGTTGGGTGCCGGTGGTGGGCGATTTGTTGTGCGTGTTGGCAGGTTGGCTGCGCATGCCCTGGGGCTCTGTCGCGCTGTTTCTGTGTATCGGAAAGGCGCTGCGTTACATCGTTTTGACTATGATAACGGTACAGGGCATCGCCTGGTGGCAGTAACCAAGTGAATATAACTCAATATTCTCTCGGGTGCGGATTCAGTATGCTTACGAGTTATTGTTTTTAGAAGCGGGAGGTCAATTTGATCCCGGACGTATCACAGGCGCTTTCTTGGTTGGAAGCCCATCCTCAGGCATTAAAAGGCATTCGTCGCGGCATCGAGCGTGAAACGCTGCGAGTCACGCCGAACGGCACCTTGGCGACTACCGGGCATCCGGAAAAGCTGGGGGCGGCATTGACGCACCACTGGATCACCACGGATTTCGCCGAGGCGCTGTTAGAGTTCATTACGCCGGTTGATGACAATATCGATCACCTGCTGACGTTCCTGCGCGATATTCATCGCTACGTGGCGCGCAATATTGGCGATGAGCGCATGTGGCCGCTCAGCATGCCGTGCTTTATCGAAGCCGAGCAGGATATTGAGCTGGCGCAGTTCGGTTCTTCAAACATCGGCCGCATGAAGACGCTGTACCGCGAAGGGTTGAAGAATCGCTATGGCGCGTTGATGCAGACCATTTCCGGCGTGCACTACAACTTCTCGCTGCCGCTGGAGTTTTGGCAGGCCTGGGCTGGCGTGCAGGACGCAGAAAGTGGTAAAGAGCAGATCTCGGCGGGGTATTTCCGCCTGATCCGCAACTATTACCGTTTCGGTTGGGTGATCCCGTATCTGTTCGGCGCATCGCCAGCCATTTGTTCTTCGTTCCTCAAAGGACGCGAGACCACTCTGCCGTTCGAACGCACCGAGCAGGGGATGTGCTATCTGCCGTACGCCACCTCGCTGCGTCTGAGCGACCTGGGTTACACCAACAAGTCGCAGAGTAATCTGGGCATCACCTTCAACGATCTGCACAGCTATGTGGCCGGTTTGAAGCGGGCGATCGTTACGCCTTCCGAAGAGTTCGCCAAGCTGGGCGTGAAAGAGGGTGACCGCTACCTGCAGTTGAACAGTAACGTGCTGCAAATCGAAAACGAGCTGTATGCGCCGATCCGGCCGAAGCGCGTGACCAAAAGCGGCGAGACGCCGTCAGACGCGCTGCTGCGCGGCGGTATCGAATACATCGAAGTGCGTTCGCTGGATATCAACCCGTTCTCGCCGATCGGCGTGGATGCGGTGCAGGCGCGTTTCCTGGATCTGTTCCTGGTGTGGTGCGCGCTGGCCGATGCGCCGGAGATGAGCAGCGATGAACTGCTGTGCACGCGCAAGAACTGGAACCGGGTGATTCTGGAAGGGCGCAAGCCGGGCCAGACCATCGGCATCGGCTGTGGCGCCAGCCATGAACCGCTGGAAAACGTGGGCAAGGCGCTGTTCGCCGATCTGCGTCGGGTCGCGGAAGTGTTGGACGGCGAAGCCGGCAACCGTCAATACCAGCAGGTGTGCGATGAGCTGGTCGCCGCATTTGACGACCCTGAGCTGACCTTCTCCGCGCGCATTCTGAAGGCGATGAAGGCGGAAGGCACCGGGCGCGTCGGTCTGCAGCTGGCGGAGCAGTATCGCCAGACATTGCTGGAAGAGCCGTTGGAAATCCTGAACGAAGCCGAGCTGGATAAAGAGCGGGAAGCTTCTTGGCAGCGTCAACGCGACATAGAAGCCAATGATACGCTAAGCTTTGAAGCGTTCCTGAAGCAAAACGGCGGAAGCTGAAAAAGAAAAAGGCCACATCAATGTGGCCAAATATGCATCTCTGATGACAGGGATGATGATAACAAATGCGCGTCTTTCACATACTCAGACTCGCAGGGTTGGAAAAGGTTTCCCGGTTAGGAAAAAAAGTTTCGAAATAAATGCTCTTTTACGAGGAGGTAGCGAAATGCCATTGCTGGATAGCTTTACCGTCGATCATACCCGTATGGCAGCCCCGGCTGTCCGCGTTGCGAAAACCATGAAAACGCCTCATGGCGATACCATCACGGTATTTGATCTGCGCTTTTGCCGCCCGAACCTGGAAGTGATGCCCGAACGCGGCATTCACACGCTGGAACACCTGTTCGCCGGCTTTATGCGCGACCACCTGAACGGCCAGGGCGTGGAGATTATCGACATCTCCCCAATGGGCTGCCGCACCGGTTTCTACATGAGCCTGATCGGCGTGCCGGAAGAGCAGCGCGTTGCCGATGCCTGGAAAGCGGCGATGGCCGACGTGCTGAAAGTGACCGACCAGCGCAAGATCCCTGAGCTGAACGAGTACCAGTGTGGTACCTACCACATGCACTCGCTGGAAGAAGCGCAGGAAATCGCCAAGCACATTCTGGATAACGGCGTGGTGGTGAACCACAACGACGAGCTGGCGCTGCCGAAAGAGAAGCTGCAGGAGCTGCATATCTGACCGTACGTTTCCCGCAGAAACAAAAAAGACGCGATTTCGCGTCTTTTTTACGTTCTGGCCGAGGACTAATGATGGCCGACGCTGGACTGCAGCGAGGTGATCGGCGTGACCCGCACCTGTTTAATCATGTTGCCCTGCACGTCGAGGATGTCGATATCGTAATGGCCGATACGCACCCGTGTGCCGATTTCGGGGATCTCTTCCAGTTCTTCCAGCAGCATACCGTTGACGGTACGGGCTTCATTGGCCGGCAAGGTCCAGTTGAAGGCCTTGTTCAGCTCCCGCACGTTGGCGGTGCCGTCGATCAAGACCGAACCGTCGCTCTGCGGCGTGACTTCTTCCGCCAGCGTCGGTGACATCGAGGTGGTGAAATCGCCGACGATCTCTTCGAGAATGTCTTCCACCGTGACCAGGCCCTGAATGTCGCCGTACTCGTCGACCACGATGCCGACCTTCTCTTTATTGCGCTGGAATTTCACCAGCTGCACGTTGAGCGGCGTGCCTTCCGGTACGAAGTAGATCTCATCGGCGGCGCGCAGCAGGTTCTCTTTGTTGAACTCTTTTTTCTCGGTCATCAGGCGATAGGCTTCGCGCACGCGCAGCATGCCGATCGCATCGTCCAGCGAGCTGCGATACAGCACGATGCGGCCGTGTGGCGAGTGGGTCAGCTGGCGCATGATCGACTTCCAGTCGTCGTTGACGTCGATGCCGACGATCTCGGTGCGCGGCACCATGATGTCGTTGACCGTCACCTTTTCCAGATCCAGCACCGAGATCAGCATGTCCTGATTGCGGCGGGAGATCTGCGACTGGGATTCACGCACGATAGTGCGCAGCTCATCCTTGCTGACGGCGTCGCTGATGCGCACGTTGGTGCGAATGCCGAACAGGCGCAAGGTCAGGCTGGTGATGCCGTTGAGCAGCCAGACCAGCGGGAACATCACCTTTTGCAGCGGCGCCAGCAAGACGCTGCTGGGGAAGGCGATGCGTTCCGGATAGAGCGCGGCGAAGGTTTTCGGCAGCACTTCGGCGAACAGCAGCACGGCGAAAGTCAGTATGCCGGTCGCAATCGCCACGCCGAGATCGCCATACAGCCGCATGCCGACGATGGTCGCCAGCGCCGAGGCAAGGATGTTGACCAGGTTGTTGCCGATCAGCACCAGGCCGATCAGCCGATCCGGTTTTTGCAGCAGCTTCTCCACCCGGCGCGCCGAGCGGTTGCCCTGTTTGGACAGGTGACGCAGGCGATAACGGTTGAGCGTCATCATGCCGGTTTCGGAAGCGGAGAAGTAAGCGGAGACCACGATCATGATCACCAGGATAATGATGAGAGTCCCCGTCGACACATGCTCCAATGCAGTATTCCTTATAGAGAGGGAAAGTTGAACCGGGCTGGCTCAGCGCACCATCACCTGTTGAATCAGACGGCTGCCGAAGTAGGCGAGCGTCAGCAGGAAGGCGCCGGCGAAGCTGAACCAGACGACGCGGCGGCCGCGCCAGCCTTCATGGTAATGGCCCCACAGCAACACGATATACACGAACCAGGCCATGATCGACAACACGGCTTTATGCACGTTTTCTTTGCTGAACAGATTATCCATGTACAGCAGGCCGGTGCACAGGGTGAGCGTCAGCAGCACCACGCCGATCTGGGTGATATGGAACATCTTGCGCTCGATGCTCATCAGCGGCGGCATGTCGGCGCTGAAGGTCAGCTTCTTGTTTTTCAACAGGTAGTCGAGCCAGGCGAGCTGTAAGGCGTAGAGCGCGGCGATGATCAGGGTGGCGTAAGAGAATAGCGCCAGGCCGATATGCACCATCAATTCCGGGCTGGCTTCCAGGTGAGTGATGAACTCGCCGGGCATGAAGCTGGCGAAGGCCAGATTGATCATCGCGAAGCTGTAGACGATCGGCAGCAGGAACCAGCCGCGATCGCGTGAAGCGACGAAGGTCATCACCGAACAGATGATCAGGCTGACGATAGAACCAATGTTCAGCAGGCTGAGATTCTGCCCGGCGCTGACGTCAAAGATGCGCTGCTGCAGCGCGATGGCGTGGCAAATCAACGCCACCACCGCCGAGACGAGGGCGAGCCGACGGTATGCGCTGTTCTTCCGCAACAAGCTGGGAATGATCAGTCCAAGGCTGAGCAGGTAGGCCATCAAAGCCACAATGGAGAAAACTGGCATAACGTTTAATTTTGCTTCGGCGTGGTTAATTGGAGTGTCAGTATAGCGTTGCGCGCGTTTCACTCCAACCTATCTCCAACGCTGAGGCAGAGATCCTGCGCGCTTCGTGTTATCATCGGCGCAATTGTGTCGCCGGAGCGGCCTGTCATTACACGTTGAGCATGAGACGATGTTTGAAAATTTAACCGATCGATTGTCGCGCACGTTGCGCAATATCAGCGGCCGCGGGCGGCTGACCGAAGAGAATATCAAGGAAACCCTGCGTGAAGTGCGTATGGCATTGCTGGAAGCGGACGTCGCGCTGCCGGTGGTGCGCGACTTCATCAACCGCGTCAAAGAGAGCGCGGTTGGCCATGAAGTCAACAAGAGCCTGACGCCGGGGCAGGAGTTCGTCAAGATCGTCAAAGGCGAGCTGATCGCCGCGATGGGCGAAGTCAACACCGAGCTGAATCTGGCGGCCCAACCGCCGGCCGTGGTGCTGATGGCGGGCCTGCAGGGCGCCGGTAAAACCACCAGCGTCGGTAAGCTCGGCAAGTTCCTGAAAGAAAAACAGAAGAAGAAAGTGTTGGTGGTTTCCGCGGACGTTTATCGCCCGGCGGCGATCAAACAGCTGGAAACGCTGGCGGAAGGCGTCGGCATCGACTTCTTCCCGTCTGACGTCAAAGAAAAACCGATCGACATCGTCAATCGCGCGCTGCAACAGGCCAAGCTGAAGTTCTACGATGTCCTTATTGTCGATACCGCCGGCCGCTTGCACGTTGACGAAGCGATGATGGACGAGATCAAACAGGTGCACGCGGCGATCAAGCCGGTGGAAACCCTGTTCGTGGTCGACGCCATGACCGGCCAGGACGCCGCCAATACCGCCAAGGCGTTTAACGAAGCGCTGCCGCTGACCGGCGTGGTGCTGACCAAGGTCGACGGCGATGCGCGCGGCGGTGCTGCGTTGTCCATCCGCCATATCACCGGCAAGCCGATCAAGTTCCTCGGCGTCGGCGAGAAGACCGAAGCGCTGGAGCCGTTTTACCCGGATCGCGTGGCATCGCGCATCCTGGGCATGGGCGACGTGCTGTCGCTGATCGAAGATATCGAAAGCAAGGTCGACCGCGAGCAGGCGGAGAAGCTGGCCAACAAGCTGAAGAAGGGCGACGGTTTCGATCTGACCGACTTCCTGGAGCAGCTCAAGCAGATGCGCAACATGGGCGGCATGGCCAACATGCTGAGCAAGCTGCCGGGCGCCGGCCAACTGCCGGACAACGTCAAATCGCAGATGGACGACAAAGTGCTGGTGCGCATGGAGGCGATCATCAACTCGATGACGCTGAAAGAGCGCGCCAAACCGGAAATCATCAAGGGCTCGCGCAAGCGCCGCATCGCGATGGGGGCCGGCATGCAGGTGCAGGACGTCAACCGCTTGCTGAAGCAGTTCGACGAAATGCAGCGTATGATGAAGAAGATGAAGAAAGGCGGTATGGCGAAGATGATGCGCGGCATGAAAGGCATGATGCCGCCGGGCTTCCCAGGCCGCTGACGGGCCCCCGCACGCTGAGTGCGGGCGCTTTCAGCATTCGCCGTTCGCGGTGAAAACCGCCCGGAATTTGACAGGCTGCAAAAGTTGTCCCCTGCGATCGACGCTTTAGATTGCTTTTTGCGCCAAAATGAGTAAAATTTTCGGGCTTTTTATATTGCAACCGGGCCCCGTCCCTCAATGGGGCCCGGCTGTTTTATTAACTAAAGAGGATGTTATGGTAACAATTCGTTTGGCACGTGGCGGCGCTAAAAAGCGTCCGTTCTATCAAGTAGTAGTGACCGACAGCCGCAACGCTCGTGATGGTCGTTTCATCGAGCGCGTAGGCTTCTTCAACCCGATCGCTTCCGGTCAGGCTGAAGCACTGCGTCTGGACCTGGACCGCATCGAGCACTGGGTTGGTCTGGGTGCAACCGTTTCTGATCGCGTTCACGCGCTGATCAAAGACGCTAAGAAAGCAGCTTAATCTGTCGCGGTGGTGGCAATGAGCAAGCAACTCAAACCGGTAGCGCCTAAGCAGCCGATTGTACTCGGTAAAATGGGTTCCGCTTACGGCATTCGTGGTTGGCTCAGAGTGTTTTCATCCACCGAGAACGCCGAAAGCATTTTTGACTATCAGCCGTGGTTTATCCAGCAGGCGGGTCAGTGGCAGCATATCGAGTTGGAAGACTGGAAGCGCCACAGTCAGGATCTGATCATCAAGGTCAAAGGCATTGACGATCGGGACGCGGCGAATCTGCTGACTAATCGCGAGATTATGGTGGATTCTGAGCAACTTCCTCCGCTGGAGGGTGACGATTACTACTGGAAAGACCTGATGGGCTGCCAGGTAGTCACCACCGCCGGCTACGAGCTGGGTAAAGTCATTGATATGATGGAAACCGGCTCGAACGATGTGATGGTTGTGAAAGCGAACCTGAAAGATGCGTTCGGCATGAAGGAGCGGTTGATTCCGTTTCTTCATGGGCAGGTTATCAAGAAAGTCGATCTCACTGCCCGCGTGATTGAGGCAGATTGGGATCCTGGTTTTTGACCCCCGGATCAAACGGTCGAAGCAAGTGGAATAACGGTAAGGGGATTGGCTTGTGTTCATCGGTATTGTAAGCCTGTTTCCTGAGATGTTCCGCGCTATCACCGATTACGGGGTGACTGGCCGGGCAGTAAAAAATGGCCTGCTGAGCGTGCAGTGTTGGAGTCCTCGCGACTTCACCTACGACCGGCATCGCACCGTGGACGATCGCCCTTACGGCGGCGGCCCGGGAATGCTGATGATGGTGCAACCTTTACGGGAAGCCATTCATGCGGCGAAAGCAGCGGCAGGCGAGGGAGCAAAGGTGATTTATCTGTCACCTCAGGGGCGCAAGCTGGATCAAACCGGCGTGTGCGAACTCGCGGCCAATCAGAAGATGATTCTGGTGTGCGGCCGTTACGAAGGGGTAGACGAGCGCGTAATCCAAACCGAAATTGACGAAGAATGGTCAATCGGCGATTACGTTCTCAGCGGCGGGGAACTGCCGGCGATGACCCTGATTGATTCAGTCGCCCGTTTCATACCGGGTGTGCTGGGCCATCAGGCCTCAGCGGAGGAAGACTCCTTCGCCGACGGATTGCTGGACTGCCCGCACTATACCCGCCCCGAGGTGTTGGAAGGGATGGAGGTACCGCCGGTTCTGCTGTCGGGCAACCATGCCGAGATACGTCGCTGGCGCTTAAAGCAGTCGCTGGGCCGAACCTGGCTTAGAAGACCTGAACTTCTAGAAAGCCTAGCTCTGACTGACGAGCAAGCGGTGTTGCTGGCTGAGTTCCAACGGGAACATCAGGCCAGGCAACAGGACTATGAAGGAAACGTCTGACATCAGACGGGACCGATATATCAGTTTACCTAGGGTAAGAGACATATTATGAGCAACATTATTAAGCAACTTGAACAAGAGCAGATGAAACAAGACGTACCTGCATTCCGTCCGGGTGATTCCGTGGAAGTGAAGGTATGGGTCGTTGAAGGTAGCAAAAAACGTCTGCAGGCATTCGAGGGCGTGGTTATCGCTATCCGTAACCGCGGTCTGCACTCTGCATTCACTGTTCGTAAGATTTCCAACGGCGAAGGTGTTGAGCGCGTATTCCAGACTCACTCCCCAGTAATCGACAGCATTACTGTTAAACGTCGTGGTGCCGTTCGTAAAGCTAAACTGTACTACCTGCGTGAACGTACTGGTAAGGCTGCTCGTATCAAAGAGCGTCTGAACCGCGTTAACTAACGCTGCATCCAAAAGTTAATAGTTATCAGGGGTTGGCCTATGCCAACCCCTTTTTTTATCTTAAAACCTCGACAGGTTGCATTTGCGAGATTTCGTCTGCGCACCGCCAACATAATAAAGCCTGCATAAGCAGGCTTTTTGCATTACAGCGCTACGGCGCTGTGTTTCTGCTGACTCTCCGGCGGGTGAGGCTGCGCCGGGATAATGTCATCGCCAGGTTTGACGATCACCCGTGCGACGGATTCGTGCGTGGCGAACGTGCAGCTGCAATTGATGTTGCGGCATTGATGGTAACGCTCTTTGGTCGACTCGCTCAGATAGCGGCTGGAGCGAGTGTGGGCCACGTGACCGCATAATGGACAGTGCATCATAAGAACCCCCTTGAACAAATTAAGTGAAATTGGTGTGGCATCACCACTTAGGCGAGCGAGCCCGTCATGATGAGGCAATGCCTTGCAAGCACAGTGCGCGTTCCATGGCGCGTCGCTGTTCCAGCCCCTTGTTTTTCTTTCCGTTTACGTAAACCCAGCGTGGCAACTGATCGCAGGCCTGCTGCCACTGACCCTGCTGCAGCAGCGCGACCAGCGTGGAATGGCAGGCGGCGCTGATACCCACGTTGAAAGCGAAGGCGATCACCGCATCATAGGTTTGTTGCGAGAGCGTTTGCGGCAGACAGGCGGCCATGCCGCGCTCGGTGCGGCGAACATCGTCGACCAAATCCATCGCGGCTTTGCGTTCATCGATCGCTTTACCAGGGATGACGCCAGCGGTGTGCCCAATGCCCTGCGTCCACACCCCGGCGCTGCACTGGTAAGGCGACAGGCGGCAACCTTCGAGATCGGCGATCAGCCTGAGGCCGGCTTCTGAGGTTTGCAGCTCGCCAAATGACGGCAACAGCACGGCGATGGCCAAAACGGCGGCGACGCTGCAGCGCTTAACGGTTGCACTCATCGTAAATGTTCCTCCGAGATGTCGCATTGCGCTCAATGGCCTTCAAGATCTGCAGGCTTTTACGTCGGTAGTACCAGTTCACCAGAAACGTGCCGATGCCTACCGCCGCACCGACTAAAAAGGCAATGTCCTGCGGAGACAGCTTGCCGAGCCAGGCGAGAAACAGCGCCATGGCGTAGGTGATGAATGAGGTGATTTTCTCCATAGCCTTATGCTCGCTTCGTTTACAGAATCTCGGGAGCCGGAGGCATCGATGCGTGAGAGCTCGCTATCGATATCCATCATGCTCCTGGTCTGTATGATAATTACTGTATATGCATACAGTATTAAGCTATTTGCTAAAGTCGTCAATGGGTGGGATGAATATTTTTAGCAGATTGTGCAAAAGAGGGCAGCCGGCATAAAAAAAGCCCATCGATGATGGGCTTCGAGAAATAATGGGGGGAGATTACAGGCCGTAGACCAGCGTGACCGAGGTCGTCGTGTCGGTGTTCTTCGGCGCCGAGGCCGGCGGTTTGCTGTTGTAGGTCACGGTGTAAGCCACGCGCAATGAGAAGCGATCGTTGATCGCCACGTTCAACGCGCTTTCCGAGTTCAGCGTGGTTTCTTCGTTCGCCAGCGCGGAAACGCCCTGAATGAACTTGGTGTTATCGGTCAACTGATAGGAATAGTTGGCCGCACCATAGGCTAACCCCTTGGTCGCACGGCCGCCGCCATGGTACTCGTCATGGCGCACGCCGGGACCGAATTCCACCCGCAGGTCACTGAGCGGCCCGTTAAGGAGCTGACGGCCGTAGCCGCCGGTCAGCGTGGAGCGTGAGTCGTAACCGTTGAAACGGTCACTCAGCCAGCTGGCCTGACCGAACAGGTAGTTGCGATCGGTCAGGTTATAGCGCGTACGGCCACCGGCCTGGTATTTTTCGGACGAGCGCACGTTGGAGGAGGTGGTGTTGTTGGCCGCCCCCCACAGGCTGTACGCCGCGTCGCTATTGAACCAGGTCATGTTGGTGTTGGCCAACAGGGTGGAGCTCTGCGAGTTGCCTGACTGGGCGTTGTAGCCCGCCTGCACGTTGCCTTCGAACGGTTTCTTGGCGGTGGCCGGATCGTCCATCGCGGTGAAAAGCGTATTGTCGGCAAGGGCTGAAACACTGGTGAAAGTCGTTAAGCAGCAAATATACAGCGGAAAAGCGCGACGAGCGCGAGAAGAGAGCATCTTGGATCCAGTTGTTAAGGGGAATTATTGTTGATGACGATCACATTATATCGGTTCATTTCGGCGACAAAAATAGCCGCCATTAGCTTAAGTTTTTAATTTTTATCCCTCATTTATTCGCTTTTCTTCTACTTAAAATCATCGCTTTTGGCGGCATTTCGTGCTGATCCTGCTTCGCACAGGCGTCGGTGCCGAGATCGGCGGCGTATCTTCGCTGTAAAATAATGTGTACAAATAAATTTACAGATATTCATTTTTCATAGACCGGGTGGCTAAGGTGTGGTAAAGATTTTTTTGATTTATTAACTACATGTATTTGATGTATTTTTATTGGTTTTCCCAACTCTTTTTCAAAGGTGATTTAATCAGAATAATTGTGGTAATTTTTTATTTACGGGAAATGGATTGAAAACTTTACATATCGTGATAGGGTAGAGCCCTGAAACGCTCAATGTTCCATTTCAACGCATAACGCCAAACGACAGGAATAGCATCATGCAAAAAGACGCGCTCAATAACGTACACATCAGTGCAGAACAGGTTCTCATCACGCCGGAGGAGCTGAAGAACCAGTTCCCGCTCAGCGCCGACGACGAAAATGAGATCGCCACTGCGCGCAACACTATCGCCAACATTTTGCAGGGGCGCGATCATCGCCTGTTGGTGGTGTGTGGGCCTTGTTCGATCCACGATCCGGACGCGGCGCTGGACTATGCCCGTCGTTTGAAAACCCTGGCGGC
This sequence comes from Serratia sp. 506_PEND, assembly GCF_001076875.1. Taxonomy (NCBI): domain Bacteria; kingdom Pseudomonadati; phylum Pseudomonadota; class Gammaproteobacteria; order Enterobacterales; family Yersiniaceae; genus Serratia; species Serratia sp. 506_PEND. The sequence goes on along the minus strand of NZ_JVEL01000268.1, from coordinate 9,584 downwards.
TGACTTGAGCGATCAGCTGTATATCGTTATGCGCGTCTACTTTGAAAAACCCAGAACCACTGTCGGCTGGAAAGGTTTGATCAACGATCCGTACATGGACGGTTCGTTTGACGTTGAAGCAGGCTTGCATATCGCGCGTCGCCTGTTGCTGGATTTAGTGGGCATGGGCTTGCCGTTGGCTACCGAAGCGTTGGATCCGAACAGCCCGCAGTACCTGGGGGACTTGTTCAGCTGGTCGGCGATCGGTGCGCGCACCACCGAATCTCAGACCCACCGCGAAATGGCCTCCGGCCTGTCGATGCCGGTCGGCTTCAAAAACGGCACCGACGGCAGCTTGGGGACCGCCATCAACGCCATGCGCGCCGCCGCTATGCCGCACCGCTTCGTCGGCATCAACCAGGCAGGCCAGGTTTGCCTGCTGCAGACGCAGGGCAACCCGGACGGACACGTGATCCTGCGCGGCGGCAAAACCCCGAACTACAGCGCTGAGCACGTTGCGGCCTGTGAAAAACAGATGCTTGAGGCGGGACTCCATCCGTCCTTGATGATAGATTGCAGCCATGGCAACTCGAATAAAGACTATCGCCGTCAGCCGGCGGTTGCCGAGTCCGTGGTGGAGCAGATCAAGGCGGGTAACCGTTCGATCACCGGCATCATGCTGGAGAGCCATCTGCATGAGGGCAACCAGTCTTCCGAACAGCCGCGTGCAGACATGCGTTACGGGGTGTCCGTCACCGATGCCTGCATCAACTGGGAGAGCACGGAAACTCTGCTGCGTCATATGCATCAGGAACTCGGCGCTGCGCTGACGGCTCGCACGGGAGAAAAGTAAGTTATGGTGGCTGAACTGACCGCGCTGCGCGATCAAATCGATGAGGTGGATAAAGCGCTGCTGGATCTGCTGGCGAAACGCCTGCATCTGGTAGCGGAAGTGGGCGAAGTCAAAAGCCGTCATGGCCTGCCGGTTTACGTACCGGAGCGCGAAGCCGCGATGCTGGCCTCGCGTCGCCAGGAGGCGGAAAACCTCGGGGTGCCGCCGGATCTGATCGAGGACGTCTTGCGCCGCGTGATGCGCGAATCGTACGTCAGCGAGAATGATAAAGGCTTTAAAACTCTGTGTCCGCAGCTGCGGCCGATCGTCATCATCGGCGGCAACGGCCAGATGGGCCGGCTGTTCAACCGCTTGCTGACGCTGTCGGGTTATCAGGTCAGGGGATTGGATCAGGAAGATTGGCCGCAGGCGGAACAGCTGCTGGCAGACGCCGGCATGGTGATCGTTAGCGTGCCGATCCATGTGACCGAGCAGGTGATAAGCCGCCTGCCGACGCTGCCTGCCGACTGTATTCTGGTGGATTTGGCGTCGGTGAAGAACCGTCCGCTGCATGCGATGTTGGCGGCGCACAGCGGCCCTGTGGTGGGATTGCACCCGATGTTCGGCCCGGACGTGGGCAGCGTGGCGAAGCAGGTAGTGGTTTACTGCGACGGCCGCCAGCCGGAGGCTTACCAATGGTTGCTTGAGCAGCTGCAGGTGTGGGGCGCGCGGCTGCATCGCATCAGCGCGGTCGAACACGATCAGAACATGGCGTTTATTCAGGCGCTGCGGCACTTCGCCACCTTCGCCTACGGGTTGCATCTGGCGGAAGAGAACGTGCAACTGGAGCAGTTGCTGGCGCTCTCCTCGCCGATCTACCGGTTGGAGCTGGCGATGGTTGGCCGCCTGTTTGCGCAGGATCCGCAACTTTACGCCGATATCATCATGTCGTCGGAAGAAAACGTGGCGCTGATTAAGCGTTACTACCAGCGCTTCGGCGAGGCGATCAAGCTGTTGGAGCATGGCGACAAACAGGCGTTTATCGACAGTTTCCGCAAGGTGGAGCACTGGTTCGGCGATTACGCCCAACGCTTCCTGGTGGAGAGCCGCACGCTGTTGCGGCAGGCTAACGACAGCCGACAGTAAAACGCGGGCGGTAAACGTAAAGGGTTCGGCTTGGCCGAACCTTTTTTATGGTTTCAGGATGGGTTGACCGGCACCACGGTGTCGCTTGGGTAACAGCCCAGTACCTTCAGCGAGCGGGTGATTGGCGCCAGATCGCGCAGCGCTTTTTGCATCGCGTCGGCACGCAGATTGGCTTGCACATCGATATAAAACATCTCTTCCCACGGATTGCCGTTGATCGGGCGTGATTCCAGTTTGGTCATGATGATGCCGTTGTCGCGCAGAACCAGCAGCGCTTCGACCAACGCGCCGGATTGCTGGCCGGTCGCCATAATCAGCGTGGTTTTGGCCGGCACCTGTTCAGATACGTCGATCGCTTTGCGCGCCAGGACGATAAAGCGAGTGATGTTCTGCTGTTGGTTGGCGAGGTTGTGTTCCAGCACCTGCAGCCCGTACAACGCGCCGCCGGCCTCGCTGCCCAGCGCCGCCACCTTCGGCGAATTCAGCTTGGCGACTTTCTCCATCGCCGCGGCGGTGCTTTCGGTGTACTCGATTTTCCAGTGCGGGAAGCGGTTAAGGAACTGGCTGCACTGTTGGAACGGCTGCGGATGGCTGTAGACGGTTTCAATCTGGCTCAGGTCGCTATCGCCGGCTACCAGAACACAGTGGTCGATCGGGTTGGTCAGTTCGCCGACGATCGACAGGCTGGTGTGCTGCAGCAGATCGTACACCTCGTTAATCGAACCGGAACTGGTATTCTCGATCGGCAAAATTGCGTAGTCCGCCTGGCCGGTTTCCACCTGGGCGAAGATATCCTGAAACTTCTGGCAACCGCATTCGATCAGCCGATCGAAATGGCGGGCGGCATATTGGCGTGCCGCCAGATGTGAATAAGAGCCTTTCGGGCCGAGGAAGGCGATGCGTGCGGCGTGTTGGCTGACAGGGTTGAGCTGGTGCTGCAGCAGCGCCTGCTGGGTCAGGACGGAATCTTCGATAATCAGTTGGAACAGGCGGGTGACGTAGAAGCCGTCCAGGTCGTAGGGTTTGGCGGCGGCGATCAGCGCATCCAGCAGATCGCGTTCGCGCTCTTTGTCGCGGATCGGACGGTGAGAGTGCAGCTTGGTCTTGCCGACTTCGATCGCCAGTTCACGGCGTTCCGCCAGGAGGGCCAACAGTTTCAAGTCCAGTGCGCTGATGCGCTCGCGCAGCACCAATAACGGGTTGTCAGTCATAATCAGCTTCCGCCTTCAATTCTTATTCGTTGTAAAACAGCCATAAAAAAAGCCTCCTGTTTCCAGGAGGCCTTGTTGTTCGTCTTCGCATTCTTTCTTACACGACGAAACGCCTCCCAGTCAGGGGAAGGTAAAAAAGAATGCGAAGAAAAACGGTGTGCGTGGCATGGTCTACCTAAGGTTAATGCGAACAGGTTTTAAAGTAACCGCTGGCTTTTACCCCGTCAACAAAAATACCCGACAAAAAACGCGCCCTCGGGCGCGTTTGATGCGGCAACCGCAGTCGGACGGTTATTCCTGCTCTTGCGTGACTTCCGGCACGATGTCTTTCACGCTGGCATTGCAGCGGCGCGCTTCGCCTTTGTGCTGCACCTTGTTCAGCTGGCGCTCCAGCTTGGCGATCAGCTCATTAACGGCGGTATACATGTCATCATGTTTGGCGCTGGCGACCAGCGGGCCGTTAGGCGTGGTAATGGTAGCATCGGCGACAAACCCTTGCGGTTCTTTGGATAAGACGATATGCGGGTTAATCAGCTGGGTCTGCCATTTTTCCAGTTTGGTGAGACGGTCTTCGACGTGATTGCGGATTGCGGGAGTGATATCCATTTGTTTGCTGGTAATGTTCAATGTCATATAACTTACCTCTCTGTCTTTCCGTCTTGGTGAATCCAGCATACCCCGCTTTTTGTTTAAATGCGTGATGTAAATCACGATTTTTTGTCACTTTTTGCAAAGTTAGTTCAATCTGTGATTCAGCATTTGAATTGGCTATCTAATGCTTGAGAGTTGTCGCCGGATGGCGCATTATTGATGAGTTGACCGGTGAGGAGCACTAGCTAACACCGTGTTTTTACTTGTGTATTTTTCCAGTGAAAACCAGGTCGACGCCAATGAAAACGGCAGCCGAGGCTGCCGTTTTGCTTTTCTGCCGTTGCCGACGCGCGCTTATTGCGGGTTGGCGGCGATCACTTTGGCCACTTTGTCTGCCTGGCCGTTCAGCTGCAGCTGCTTGTAGGCATTTTCCATCAGCGGCAACACGTCGTGCGTCGCTTTGGTATCCGGGAATTCACGCAACATCTGCTCGGCGCGATTAACGACCGCGACGTAAGCACCGCGTTTAGTGTAGTATTCCGCCACCGAAAGCTCATACTTGGCCAAGCGGTCTTTCAGATACACCAAACGCTTGTTGGCGTCGGTCGCGTATTGGCTGTTCGGGTATTGCTGAATCAACTGGCTGAAGTCGCGGAACGCAGCGCGAGCGTGCTGAGGATCGCGGTCAGAACGGTCAACCCCGAAGAAGCCCTGCAGCGCGCTGTCATCAAGCGCCATGTCGGTCAGGCCGCGCATGTACATCACGTAATCGATGTTCGGGTGCGTCGGGTTCAGACGCATGAAGCGATCGATGGATGCCTGAGCCATCGGCAAGTCGGCGGCCTTATAGTAGGCGTAAATCAAATCCAGCTGGACCTGCTGGGAATACGGCCCGAAAGGATAGCGGTTATCTAACGCTTCGAGTTGCGTAATCGCGCCCTTGAAGTTACCGTCCTGCAGTTTTTGCTGCGCGGTAGCATAGATTTCCGAAGGTGGGTTGTCGGGAACCGCATCCTTGGATGTGGAGCAACCTGCCAGCGCCAGGCTCAACGTGGCTGCCGCCACCAGATATTTCATACGCGTCATGACGTTTTGATTATCCTCAGGGTGTTATTCCGGGAGACTGTCCGTTAAGCTCCCGACAAAGACCAGGTACAATAGCACATTATATTAAACGGCATCGCCGTGAAAACCCAACGTTAACGAAGAAGCTGCATATGGCACAACAAGTACAACTCACCGCAACGGTGGCCGAATCTCAACTCGGACAACGTTTAGATCAGGCTTTGGCCGAATTGTTCCCTGATTATTCACGATCTCGCATAAAAGAGTGGATCCTGGGCGATCGGGTGAAGGTCAATGGCAAAACGTCAAACAAACCGAAAGAGAAGGTGCTGGGCGGAGAGACCGTCGCCATCGATGCACAGATTGAAGAAGAGGCGCGTTGGGAGCCACAGGATATCGCGCTGGATATCGTCTATGAAGACAGCGACATCCTGGTGATCAACAAACCGCGCGATTTGGTGGTGCACCCTGGCGCCGGTAACCCGGACGGCACGGTGCTCAATGCGCTGCTGTATCATTACCCGGAAATCGCCGACGTGCCGCGCGCCGGCATCGTGCACCGTCTGGACAAAGACACCACCGGCCTGATGGTGGTGGCGAAAACCGTGCCGGCCCAAACCCGGCTGGTGGAAGCGCTGCAGGCGCGTGAAATCACCCGTGAATACGAAGCAGTGGCGATCGGCACCATGACCGCCGGCGGCACGGTAGAAGAGCCTATCGCGCGTCATTCCACCAAGCGTACCCATATGGCGGTGCACCCGATGGGTAAACCAGCGGTAACGCACTACCGCATCATGGAACACTTCCGCGCACATACCCGCCTGCGCCTGCGCCTGGAAACCGGCCGTACTCACCAGATCCGCGTGCACATGGCCTATATCAGCCATCCGCTGGTGGGCGATCCGCTGTACGGCGGTCGTCCGCGTCCGCCGAAAGGCGCTTCGGAAGCCTTCATCAATACGCTGCGCGGTTTTGACCGTCAGGCGCTGCACGCCACTATGCTGCGTTTGTATCATCCGATTAGCGGTATTCAGATGGAGTGGCATGCGCCGCTGCCGCAGGACATGGTCGATCTGATCAACGCGCTGAAGGCGGACACCGAAGAATTCAAAGATCAGATGGACTGGTAATGAGCTCGCTCATTCTGCCTGACTGGCCGTTGCCTGCCGGCGTTAAGGCCTGCAGCACCACGCGTCGCGGCGGCGTCAGCCTGCCGCCTTATGACTCGCTGAACCTCGGCGCTCACGTCGGTGACGAGGAGCAAGCGGTGAAGCGCAATCGGGAACGATTGGTTATCGCCGCCGGCTTGCCGCAGATGCCGGTGTGGCTCGAGCAGGTGCACGGCACTCGCGTGGTGACGTTGACGGGACAAGCGCCCGCCGATCTGCGGGCGGATGCGGTGTACAGCAACGAGCCGGGGCAGGTGTGTGCCGTGATGACGGCGGATTGTCTGCCGGTGCTGTTCTGCTCGCAGCACGGCGACGAAGTGGCCGCCGCTCACGCCGGCTGGCGTGGGCTATGCCACGGCGTGCTGGAGCAAACCGTGGCGGCGTTCAGCGCCGCGCCGGGCCAAATTAGCGCCTGGCTGGGGCCGGCGATCGGCCCGCAGCAGTTTGAGGTCGGGCCGGAGGTGCGCGCCGCTTTCATGGCGGAAGACGCTGAGGCCGCAGCGGCATTTACCCCGCACGGCGATAAGTTTTTGGCTAATATCTACTTGCTGGCTCGCCAACGCTTGTTGCGGGCGGGCGTTCAGGCCATCTACGGCGGCGACCGCTGTACGGTTAACGAAATGAGCCATTTTTTCTCCTATCGGCGCGACGGAATAACCGGACGTCTGGCAAGTTTAATCTGGCTGATATAACCTATTGAATTAGGACGATCCAACGACGCATGGCGTTGTACCGAAAATTTAGCGTCGAGATAACCTTGAAAATTTGAGGGATGACCTCATTTAATCTCCAGTAGCAATTTCGACCCATCTTGGAGGTGTTATGCGTCTGGATCGTCTTACCAACAAATTCCAGCTTGCCCTCGCCGATGCCCAGTCACTAGCCCTTGGGCACGACAACCAGTTTATTGAACCGCTACATCTGATGAGCGCCCTGCTCAATCAGGAAGGGGGCACGGTTCGTCCACTATTAACTTCCGCAGGTATCGATGCCGGGCGCGTGCGCACCGAAATCGAACAGGCGCTGTCCCGTTTACCGCAGGTAGAAGGCACCGGTGGCGACGTTCAACCGTCCCATGAGCTGGTGCGCGTTTTGAACCTGTGCGACAAGCTGGCGCAGAAGCGCGCGGACAAATTCATTTCTTCCGAGCTGTTTGTGCTTGCGGTGCTGGAAGACCGCGGCTCGTTGACCGACTTGTTGAAAGCGGCCGGCGCGACGGCCGACAAAATCAGCAAAGCCATTGAACAAATGAGAGGCGGTGACAGCGTGGAAGACCAAGGCGCCGAAGACCAACGGCAGGCATTGAAGAAATACACGATCGATCTGACCGAACGCGCCGAGCAGGGCAAGCTTGACCCGGTGATCGGCCGTGACGAAGAGATCCGTCGCACCATTCAGGTGCTGCAACGCCGCACCAAAAACAACCCGGTGCTGATCGGCGAACCTGGCGTAGGTAAAACCGCCATCGTCGAAGGCCTGGCGCAGCGCATCATCAACGGCGAAGTGCCGGAAGGGCTGAAGCACAAGCGCGTATTGTCCCTCGATATGGGCGCCTTGATCGCCGGCGCCAAATACCGCGGCGAGTTTGAAGAGCGCCTGAAAGGCGTGCTCAACGATCTGGCCAAGCAGGAAGGCAGCGTTATCCTGTTTATCGACGAACTGCACACCATGGTCGGCGCCGGTAAGGCGGATGGCGCGATGGATGCGGGTAATATGCTCAAGCCGGCGCTGGCGCGCGGCGAGCTGCACTGCGTCGGTGCCACCACGCTGGATGAGTATCGTCAATATATAGAGAAGGATGCGGCGCTCGAGCGTCGTTTCCAGAAAGTGTATGTGGCGGAGCCGAGCGTGGAAGACACTATCGCTATTCTGCGCGGCCTGAAAGAGCGTTACGAACTACACCACCACGTGCAGATCACCGATCCGGCCATCGTGGCGGCGGCAACGCTTTCGCACCGTTATATCGCCGATCGTCAATTGCCGGACAAGGCTATCGACCTGATCGACGAAGCGGCGTCCAGCATTCGCATGCAGATGGACTCCAAGCCTGAATCGCTCGATCGGCTTGAGCGCCGCATCATTCAGTTGAAGCTGGAACAGCAGGCGCTGAATAAAGAGTCGGACGACGCCAGTAAGAAACGCCTGGATATGCTCAGCGATGAGCTGGGGCAGAAAGAACGCGAATATTCGGAGCTGGAAGAAGAGTGGAAAGCGGAAAAAGCGTCGCTCTCCGGTACTCAGAACATCAAGGCGGAACTCGAGCAGGCCAAAATCACCCTGGAGCAGGCGCGCCGCGTCGGCGATCTGGGGCGGATGTCGGAACTGCAGTACGGCAAGATCCCTGAGCTGGAGAAACAGCTCGCCGCCGCCACGCAGGCCGAAGGCAAGAGCATGAAGCTGCTGCGCAACCGGGTGACCGATGCGGAGATTGCTGAAGTGCTGGCGCGCGCCACAGGGATCCCGGTGGCCAGAATGCTGGAAGGCGAGCGCGACAAGCTGCTGCGTCTGGAGCAAGAGCTGCATTCGCGAGTGATTGGCCAGGACGAAGCGGTCAGCGCGGTCTCTAACGCTATCCGCCGCAGCCGCGCCGGGTTGTCCGATCCTAACCGGCCGATCGGTTCGTTCCTGTTCCTTGGCCCGACCGGGGTGGGGAAAACCGAGCTCTGCAAGGCACTGGCTTCGTTCCTGTTCGACAGCGACGACGCCATGGTGCGTATCGACATGTCCGAGTTTATGGAGAAACACTCCGTTTCGCGTCTGGTCGGCGCGCCTCCGGGTTATGTCGGTTATGAAGAGGGCGGCTACCTGACGGAAGCCGTGCGCCGCCGGCCTTACTCGGTGATTCTGCTGGATGAAGTCGAGAAAGCGCACCCGGACGTATTCAATATTCTGTTGCAGGTGTTGGATGATGGCCGCCTGACCGATGGTCAAGGCCGCACCGTCGATTTCCGCAATACTGTGGTGATCATGACGTCCAACCTGGGGTCCGATCTGATCCAGGAGCATTTCGGTCAGATGAACTACGCGCAGATGAAAGAGTCGGTGATGGAGATGGTGAGTCACCACTTCCGTCCGGAGTTCATCAACCGTATCGACGAAGTGGTGGTGTTCCATCCGCTGGGCGAGAAACACATCGCTGCGATCGCCAAGATTCAGCTGTCGCGTCTGTACAAACGTTTGGAAGAGCGCGGTTACGAAGTGACCATGACCGAACCGGCCCTGGCACTGTTGAGCAAAACCGGTTACGACCCTGTGTATGGTGCGCGTCCGTTGAAACGTGCTATTCAGCAGGAGATCGAGAACCCGCTGGCGCAGCAAATCCTGTCTGGCAAGCTGATCCCCGGCAAGCTGGTAACGCTGGATGTGGAAAACGACCATATCGTTGCACGCCAATAACGACAGTTAAGCGTAATAAAGATGAAAGGGAGCGGGTGACCGCTCCCTTTTCTTTATCTTCGTTTGCCCCTATTTACAGGGTTTGCCGCTATTACTGTGCTAGAACCGGTATTTTTTGACTAATAAATATCCTAAAAAGCCGTTTTTGGTGATTATTTGAACGCTTGAAAAGTTTTTTGCAATTAGGGGTTGCGG
>NZ_JVEL01000267.1:0-15905 GCF_001076875.1 Serratia sp. 506_PEND | reverse complement strand
GTCGATGCCGAATTGCGCCAACGCCACCACGTCCATATACCCTTCCACCACCAGCAGCCGCTGCAGGTTAGGGTGGTTCTGCTGTGCTTCATACAGGCCGTACAGCTGGCGGCCCTTATGGAAAACTTCGGTTTCCGGCGAGTTCAGGTACTTCGGCATACCGTCGCCCAGGACGCGGCCGCCGAAGGCGATCACGCGCCCGCGCTTGTCGCGGATGGGGAACATCACCCGTTCGCGGAAACGGTCGTACGAACGCCCCTGATCGTTAGTCACCAGCATGCCGGCATCGTTCAATGCGCGGCGCGAGTCGGCGTCGCGGCCGAAACGCTTCAGGGCGTTGTCCCATCCCGCCGGCGCGAAGCCGATGGCGAAATGGCGAATAACGTCGTCACTCAATCCGCGCTGCTGCAAATAGCTGCGCGCCGGCGCCCCGGAGGACTGCTGCAGTGACTGTTGATAGAACGCGCTGAGCTGTTCCATCAGTTGGTACAGGCTCTGGCGCTGATGGCGCTCGATCTGGGTTGGCCCGGTGCCCGCTTCGTAAGGCACTTCCAGCCCGTGCATGGTCGCCAGTTCTTCGATGGTTTCGACAAACTCGAGTCGGTCGTAATTCATCAAAAAGTCGACGGCGTTGCCGTGCGCACCACACCCAAAACAGTGATAAAACTGCTTTTCGCCATTAACGGTAAAGGAAGGCGTCTTTTCGTGGTGGAACGGACAGCACGCGTGATAGTTCTTGCCTTGCTTCTTGAGCTTCACGCGGGCGTCGATCAAATCGACGATGTCGGTGCGAGCCAGCAAGTCATTGATAAATACGCGCGGAATTCGTCCAGCCATAAGCCCTTACTTCATTAGCCTATAAACGAGAACAAGCCGCGCATTCCTTTCGGAAAGCACGGCCTTCGTATGCAACTACTCGGTCTGCGCGATTTTGAAAATCAGAAATTCACGCGGTGGGGTTGCCCCCGAAGAATTAATACAGACGAGTGCGGCGTGCGTTTTCGCGAGCCAGTTTCTTCGCGTGACGTTTCACAGCAGAAGCTTTAGCGCGTTTACGTTCGGTAGTTGGTTTTTCATAAAACTCACGACGACGAACTTCAGCTAAAACACCCGCTTTTTCGCAAGAGCGTTTGAAACGACGCAGAGCAACGTCAAATGGCTCGTTTTCACGTACTTTAATTACCGGCATGTGCCTCTCACCTCAATAAAATTCGGTTTGCTGCTGGCCAAGCGCCAGCCTTTTCAAAATGGTGCGGAATTTTACTCCAATGGATGCTGCTTTGTAAAGCATCACAGCAAATTGAAACCCGCGTCGCTCTGCCGCAACGTGCGCAATTTTGCACCGGGCGCTGATTATAGACTAATCAGAAAAAAATGCTCGTGTTTAATCGCTCGGGCATTTTCTGGATGAATCATCGACATAGGCGCAAGCCGGTGACAAGATGCGCGGCGCCGGCGGTAAATGCGGCGGAATGTGGTAGACTGGCGGCCGCACGTGAATGATGGGAAATGTAATGCGAGTACTGGGTATAGAAACGTCCTGCGATGAAACCGGAATTGCAGTGTATGACGATCAAACCGGTTTGTTGGCCAACCAATTATACAGCCAGGTGAAGCTGCACGCCGACTACGGCGGCGTAGTGCCGGAACTGGCCTCCCGCGATCACGTGCGCAAAACCGTGCCGCTGATTCAGGCGGCGCTGAAAGAGGCTAACCTGACCCCGGCCGATATTGACGGCGTGGCTTATACCGCCGGGCCGGGCCTGGTGGGGGCGCTGCTGGTCGGCGCAACCGTGGGGCGTGCGCTGGCGTTCGCCTGGAACGTGCCGGCGGTGCCGGTGCACCATATGGAAGGCCACTTGCTGGCGCCGATGCTGGAAGACAACCCGCCGGCATTTCCGTTCGTCGCGCTGCTGGTCTCCGGCGGCCACACTCAGCTGATCAGCGTCACCGGCATCGGTGAATATGAACTGCTGGGCGAGTCGATCGACGATGCCGCCGGCGAAGCGTTCGACAAAACCGCCAAGCTGCTCGGCCTGGATTATCCCGGCGGGCCGATGCTGTCGAAGATGGCGCAGCAGGGCACTGCGGGGCGTTTTACCTTTCCGCGGCCGATGACCGATCGTCCGGGGTTGGACTTCAGTTTCTCCGGGCTGAAAACCTTTGCCGCCAACACCATCCGCTCTAACGGCAACGACGATCAGACGCGTGCCGACATCGCCCGCGCCTTCGAGGATGCGGTGGTGGATACGCTGGCGATAAAATGCAAACGCGCGTTGGAGCAGACCGGCTTCAAACGCCTGGTGATGGCCGGCGGCGTGAGCGCCAACCGCACGCTGCGCGCCAAACTGGCGGAGATGATGCACAAGCGCGGCGGGGAGGTGTTCTATGCCCGCCCGGAATTTTGCACCGACAACGGCGCGATGATCGCCTATGCCGGCATGGTGCGGCTGAAGAGCGGCGCCAACCCGGCGCTGAGCGTTTCCGTGCGGCCGCGTTGGCCGCTGGCGGAACTGCCTGCGGTATAAAGCAAAGGGCCGGATTATCCGGCCCTTCTGTTATTCTTCTCTCGGCTGGTCACCGTTATCCGCGTCGTTTTTCTTCTTGCGGAACTTGCCCCAGATCTTGCCTTCCTGGCCGCGCCACAGGCGCTGAATATTGTCGTGATGCCGCATCAGGATCAGGCAGGAGAGCATCGCTACCGGGAAGGTGAACTGCGGTTTGAACCACCAGACGTAGAACGGGGCGATCAACGCGCTGACGATGGCGCCAAGCGAAGAGTAGCCGCTGAGCAGCACCGTCAACAGCCAGGTGCCGGTCATAAGGCCGGTCAGATCCCAGCCGATAGGCGCGATGGCGCCAAACGCCGTCGCCACGCCTTTACCGCCGCGGAAGTGGAAGAACACCGGATAGATGTGCCCCAGGCAGGCGGCGATCGCCGTCAGGCCCAGATACAGCGGCGGCACATCGAGTTTGTAGGCCAGCCAGACCGGCAGCATCCCTTTCAGAATATCGAACACCAGCACCGCCGCCGCCGCCAGCCGGCCGCCGATGCGCAGGACGTTGGTCGCCCCGGGGTTTCCTGAGCCATGTTCACGCGGATCCGGCAGCCTGGCGATCCGGCAAACCAGGATCGCGCTGGAAATCGAGCCGCACAGATACGCGAAGATAATCATGCCAAGCGCGGTAGCACTCATAACGCGGTTCCGTTTAATAATGGTCGTTTTACTCGCAACATCTATGGATAATACGCACATTCCGCTGGAAGTGGTATCCGGCAAGGCCAAAAACAGAGAATGACGTGATGGATATCGTATTTATTGAAGAGCTTACCGTAATTACCACCATTGGCGTTTATGAGTGGGAACAGGGCATTCGTCAGAAGCTGGTGTTCGATATCGAAATGGGCTGGGATAACCGGCCGGCCGCCGCCAGCGACGATGTAAATGACTGTCTGAGCTATGCCGATGTCAGCGACGCCGTGATCCAGCATGTTGAGTCGAACCGCTTCGCGCTGGTGGAGCGCGTGGCGGAGGAAATATCCGAAATGTTGCTTCAGCGCTTCAATTCCCCGTGGGTCCGTATTAAGGTCAGCAAACCGGGCGCTGTAGCACATGCCAATCGGGTCGGCGTGATCATTGAGCGCGGCACTCGTCCCGCATGATTTTATGTCATCTGCTTGCAACGAAAGACCGTTAAACTGGTCTTAATCCTGAGAATTGTTTTAGCGGCATTGTCTTTTAAGCACTGCCGCTTTTTTATGTGATGGCCGTTATTTTATGGGGTGAGCGAAGCACATGGCTGACATGCATTCACTGTTTATTGCGTTTGTTCTTGGGGTTGTCGAAGGGTTAACCGAATTTCTGCCGGTGTCTTCCACCGGGCATATGATTATCGTTGGCGAGTGGCTGGGTTTTACCGGCGACAAAGCCAAAACCTTTGAAGTCATCATCCAATTGGGGTCGATCCTGGCCGTGGTGGTGATGTTCTGGCGCCGGTTGTTCGGCCTGATCGGCATCCATTTCGGCGGCAAGCCAGTGGAGCACGAGGGCAAAACCAGCGGCCAACTGAAGCTGGGGCATATCCTGCTGGCGATGATCCCGGCGGTGGTGCTGGGTCTGGTATTCCACGATGTGATTAAATCGCTGTTCGCGCCGAAAAACGTGATGTACGCGTTGGTCGTCGGCGGCCTGCTGTTGCTGGCGGCGGAATGGCTGAAGCCGAAGAAACCGAGAGCGGAAGGGCTGGATGACATCACCTACCGCCAGGCGTTCATGATTGGCTGCTTCCAGTGCCTGGCGCTGTGGCCGGGTTTCTCCCGTTCGGGTTCCACTATCGCCGGCGGTATGCTGGTGGGCGTAAACCGTTATGCGGCGTCCGAGTTCTCCTTCATCCTGGCGGTGCCGATGATGATTGGCGCCAGCGGTCTGGATCTGTACAAGAGCCTGCACTTCTTGACCTGGGGCGATCTGCCGATGTTCGCCGTCGGTTTCGTGACTGCCTTCGTGGTGGCGCTGATTGCGATCAAGACCTTCCTGTCGCTGATCAAACGCATCTCGTTCGTGCCGTTCGCCATCTACCGCTTTATCGTGGCGGCCGTGGTTTACATGGTATTCCTGTAAGCACGATGGCAAGTAAAAAAACCCCGCTCTGCGGGGTTTTTTTATGCCTGATCGTTGAGGATGGTTTGGTTGAGCTTCCAGTCGGCCAGCGCCTGCTGGCGACGGCGTTTGAGCTCATCGCGGATCGCGGTGCCCTGCAGCCCGCTGGCTACCACCTCTTTAATCGATACCGCGTTCGCCACCTGATACGCCTGGCGCAGATAGTCGCCCTGCGGATAAGGATTCTCCTCAAAGCCGGTGCGGCCGCGCGCGTCCGCTTCGCTGGTCAGGATCATCTGCTCCAGCCTTTGGGGCTTGCGCCAGACGTCGATGGCGTCGAACAGCTTCAGCAGGGTCTCCGGCCGCAGCTTGTTCACGGTGTGGATCAAATCATGGTACTCGGCCACCAGCTTGCTCAGATCGCGCACCGGGTTGGGCACCCGCAGCCGCTGGCACAGCGCCTCGACCAGCCGTACGCCCGCCGGGCCGTGGCCGTGGTGATGCGGCCAGAACGCTTTCGGCGTCAACCCTTTGCCAAGATCGTGGCACAGCGTAGCGAAGCGCACGTCCACCTCCGGCGTGAGGCGGGCGGCCATCGCCAGCGCCATCAGCGTGTGTACGCCGGTGTCGATCTCCGGGTGCCACTTGGCGGGAGCCGGCACGCCGAACAGCGCGTCGATTTCCGGGAACAGCACCGCCAGCGCATCGCAGTCGCGCAGCACCTGAAAATAGACCTGCGGGCTCTGGCTTTGCAGCGCTTTTTCAGTTTCTTTCCAGACGCGTTCGGCGGTCAGCGCGGCCAGTTCACCGCTGTGCGCCATCCGGCGCATCAGGGCCAGCGTTTCGTCGGCGATGCGAAAACCCAGAGGAGCGAAGCGAGCATTGAATCGCGCCACGCGCAGCACGCGCAGCGGATCTTCGCCGAACGCGTCGGAAACGTGGCGCAGCACGCGCGCCTGCAGATCGGCCACGCCGCCGTAAGGGTCAATCAGTTCCCCTTCGGTGGAACGGGCGATGGCGTTGATGGTCAGATCGCGCCGCAGTAGATCGTCTTCCAGCGTCACGTCCGGCGCGGCATAGCAGGTAAAACCGGTGTACCCCTGGCCGGATTTGCGCTCGGTGCGCGCCAGCGCATACTCCTCGTGGGTATCGGGATTGAGGAACACCGGAAAATCTTTGCCGACCTGCTGGTAGCCCAATGCCAGCAACTCCGCCGGCGTGGCGCCCACCACCACCCAATCATGATCGACCACCGGAATGTTGAGCAGGCTGTCGCGAACGGCGCCGCCGACCAGATAAATCTGCACTGTTGACTCCTGAATATCGTGTAAGGCCCTGTCTATCAGATTACATGAATTGGCCGCGGGATGTCGGCGCCAATGAAAAAGGCGCCCGCAGGCGCCCATACTCAAACTGAACGATACTGAAATCAGTTCATCCAGCGATTGTTGTTCTTGCGACGCGGGATCAGGTGCGGCAACAGCAGGCCCAACAGCAAACCGACGCCGGCAACGCCGCCGCCGTACATGAACCACTGCAGGATAATGGTGCGCTGCTTGTCGTCGAGCTGCAGGTTAACGGCGTTGACCTTCTTCTGCGCAACCACCAGCTGGTTTTTCAGATCCTGGTTTTCCTTCTGCAGGCTGCTGATGGTGCTGTCGCTGCCCGCGACTTTTTCCTGCATTTCCGAGGTACGCTGGTTCCAGGTGTTATCGATGTTGGCCAGTTTGTCGGTCAGGGTTTTCACCTGCTGTTCCAGCTCCGGCACGCGGGTGCGCAGGCTTGGCGTCTGGCTGAGCTGATCGAGCGGGATCCAGGTGGTGCGGCCTTTCGGATCGCGGATCTGGCCGTAATTGGTGCTGTCGTTGACGCTCAGCAGGGTCACTTCTTCACCGGCGTTCAGAGTGCCGACAATACGGTACTGATTACCTGGGCCGCTATGGACGTAAGTGCTTAACTCATCGGAGATATAGCGTTTATCTTCGGCATGTGCGGCCCAAGTGATGCTGAAGCTCAGCGCGGCAAGGAAAATCAGGCGTAATTTCTGCATTAGTTCATCGTTTCTGGGTGAATTTATGGAACGATAGTAGAGGGTTCAGTCTGACGACGCAACGCCAAAACCGGAATGAGAACTATCTTACTGTGGCTGATTCTGTGAGTTGCGCAGCGTTTTATAACGTAACAGGTTTTTTCTACAGTTAGCAGGGTTAAGGCGCCGGGAATCGCGGTAAGATAATGACAACTGTGCGTCAGTGGGCAGCATACGGCGGGCCGAGCGCGCCGCGCTGAAACCGACGCGAATGCGTAACTTATTGGTGTTAAAGAATTATGACCGTTGAAATTGAACTGAAATTCATCGCCGCGCCGCAAGCGGTGGCCGCTCTGCCACACTGGCTCGCCGCCTGGCCGCATCAGCATTCCGCGCCGCAAAAGCTGACCAACATTTACTTCGAAACGGCCGACAACTTCCTGCGCCGTCACGACATGGGGCTGCGCATTCGCGGTTTCGACGATCGCTTTGAGATGACCATCAAAACCGCCGGTAAAGTGGTGGGCGGCCTGCACCAGCGCCCGGAATACAATGTCGCTATCGCCGAGCCGCAGCTGGCGTTGGCGCAGTTCCCTGCCGACATCTGGCCTCAGGATTGCGATATCGCGGCGCTGCAGCAGGCATTGCAACCGCTGTTCCGTACTGATTTCGTGCGTGAGAAGTGGGTGGTTACTTACGGCCAAAGCGAGATAGAAATTGGCTTGGATCAGGGTGAGGTGCGCGCCGGTGATCTCAGCGAAGCCCTGAGTGAGATAGAACTGGAGTTGCTGAAAGGCAATACCGCCGATCTGCTGGCGTTGGCCGGTGAGCTGGCGGCGCACGACGGGCTGCGTCAGGGCAGCCTGAGCAAGGCAGCGCGCGGTTACCACCTGGCGCAGGGCAATCCGCCGCGTGAGGTGCGTCCGCTGCGGGTGCTGAAGCCGGCGGCGAAGGCGACCGTAGAGCAGGGGATGATCGCCGCCTTCGAACTGGCGCTCAGCCACTGGCAGTACCATGAAGAGCTGTGGCTGCGCGGCGACGCGCAGGCGCGCGCTTCGGTGATTGAGGCGGTCGGAACGATCCGCCAGGCGCTGGTGATCTTCGGCGGCCTGGTGCCGCGCAAGGCCAGCGCCGACCTGCGCGCCCGCCTGACCGAGCTCGAACCGCTGTTGGCGGACAAAACCGCGCAACCAGAGACCCTGTGCTACAGCGCGGTCTACCTGCAATGTAAGTTGGCGCTCACATCATGGCTGGTGAGCGGCGCCTGGCGACCGTTTATCGACGCCAAAGCGCAGGCCAAGCTGGATGGTTCTTTCAAACGCTTCAGCGACATCATGCTGGGGCGCAGCGGCGCGGAGCTGAAAGAGGCCTTCAGCCGTACGCTGAACGAAGATGAATATCAGGAACAATTGCCGCGCCTGACGCGTCAGATTTCGGCGCTGGTCCTGCTGTCGGGCGCTTATCCCGACGAGCAGACCGGGCCTTATATCGAGGCCTGGCGCGAGCTGCAGGCGGCGCTGAGCGAGCGCCGCCAGGGCTGGTATGAAGCCAGCCGCAAACAGGCCTTATCGCATGCGCCATTCTGGTTAAACGGCGCGCTTCGTTAATCCAGCCGGCCCGCCAGCCGTGGGCCGCAGAACGGGTCATACACTATGTCGCCACTTTCAGCCGCGTTACAGGCTCAGGCACAGCAGATTGTGCAGCGTTTTCAGGAAGTTCACGGCGCGGACTGCGCCTTCAGCGAGCAGGAACAGTGGGTGCTGGCGTCGAGCGATTTCGTCAGCGACGCGCTGCTCGCTCAGCCTGCCTGGCTGGCGACGCTGCG
Source organism: Serratia sp. 506_PEND (assembly GCF_001076875.1). Classification (NCBI taxonomy): domain Bacteria; kingdom Pseudomonadati; phylum Pseudomonadota; class Gammaproteobacteria; order Enterobacterales; family Yersiniaceae; genus Serratia; species Serratia sp. 506_PEND. Next base: position 7,450 of record NZ_JVEL01000267.1, on the reverse strand, counting down.
CGAACAGCCGCCGGCGCCCGGCGAGTGGCAACACTATGCCGCCTGGCTGCAGGACGAGCTGGAAGAGGTGCGCGACGAGGCGCAGCTGATGCGCACGCTGCGTCAGTTTCGCCGTGAAACGCTGGTGCGCATCGCCTGGGCGCAGGCTCAGGGGCTGTGTTCGACCGAAGAAACGCTGCTGCAGCTGAGCGGACTGGCGGAAACGCTGATCGTCAGCGCGCGCGACTGGCTGTACCAAACCTGCTGCCGCGAATGGGGCACGCCGTGCAACGCCGCCGGCGAGCCGCAGCCGCTGTTGATCCTCGGCATGGGCAAGTTGGGCGGCGGCGAGTTGAATTTCTCGTCGGATATCGATCTGATCTTCGCCTACCCGGAGAACGGCCAGACCCAGGGCGGACGGCGCGAGCTGGACAATGCCCAGTTCTTCACCCGCCTCGGCCAGCGGTTGATCAAGGCGCTGGATCAGCAAACCATCGACGGCTTCGTCTATCGCGTGGACATGCGGCTGCGGCCGTTCGGCGACAGCGGCCCGTTGGTGATGAGCTTCGCGGCGCTGGAAGATTATTATCAGGAGCAGGGGCGCGATTGGGAGCGCTATGCGATGGTGAAGGCGCGCCTGATGGGCGGGGCGGAAGACGCCTATAGCCAGGAGCTGCGCAAAACCCTGCGGCCGTTCGTGTTCCGCCGCTACATCGATTTCAGCGTCATCCAATCTTTGCGCAACATGAAGGGCATGATCGCCCGTGAAGTGCGGCGGCGCGGTCTGAAGGACAACATCAAGCTGGGCGCCGGCGGCATTCGAGAAATCGAATTCATCACTCAGGTATTCCAGCTGATCCGCGGCGGCCGTGAACCGGCGCTGCAAGGGCGTTCGCTGCTGCCGACGCTGCAGGCGGTGGGTGAGCTGGGGCTGTTGGAGGCCGAGCAGGTGCGGGCGCTGAGCGCCGCCTACCTGTTCCTGCGGCGACTGGAGAACCTGTTGCAGGCGATCGGCGATCAGCAAACCCAGACGCTGCCGCAGGAGGCGCTCGATCAGGCGCGGTTGGCCTACGGCATGGGATTGGCGGATTGGCCGGCGCTGATGGCGGCGCTGGACGCGCACATGCAGGCGGTGCGCGCGGTGTTCGACGACCTGATCGGCGACGATAGCCCGGATGTCGGTGAAGATCCCGACTACCAGCACTACCACAGCCTGTGGCAGGACGCGCTGGAGGAGAACGAGCTGGCGCCGCTGACGCCGCACCTCGACGAAGAGGCGCGTCGACAGATGCTGCGCACCATCGCCGATTTCCGCCACGACGTCGACAAACGCACCATCGGCCCGCGCGGCCGCGACGTGCTCGATCAGCTGATGCCGCGCCTGCTGGCGGAGGTGTGCCCGCGCCAGGACGCGCCGACCGCGCTGGTGCGGCTGGCGCAGCTGCTGCTCAGCATCGTCACCCGCACCACCTACCTCGAGCTGCTGGTGGAGTATCACGCGGCGCTCAGCCATCTGATCCGCCTGTGCGCCGCGTCGCCGATGGTCGCCAACCAGCTGTCGCGTTACCCGCTGCTGCTGGACGAACTGCTGGATCCGGCCACGCTGTATCAGCCGGTGGCGCTGGACGCCTACCGCAGCGAGCTGCGGCAATATCTGCTGCGGGTGCCGGAAGACGACGAAGAGCAAAAGCTGGAGGCGCTGCGTCAGTTCAAACAGGCGCAGCAGCTGCGCATCGCCGCTGCGGATATCGCCGGCGCGCTGCCGGTGATGAAAGTGAGCGATCACCTGACTTATCTGGCGGAGGCGATCATCGACGCGGTGGTGCAACAGGCCTGGAGCGACATGGTGGCGCGCTACGGCCAGCCCACCCATTTGCAGGAGCGTGAGGGGCGCGGCTTTGCGGTGATCGGCTACGGCAAACTGGGCGGTTGGGAGCTGGGTTACAGTTCCGACCTCGATCTGGTGTTCCTGCTGGATTGTCCGCCGGAGGTGATGACCGACGGCCATCGCTGCATCGACGGCCGCCAGTTCTACCTGCGGCTGGCGCAGCGGGTGATGCATCTGTTCAGCACCCGCACCTCTTCCGGCATTCTGTATGAGGTGGACGCGCGCCTGCGGCCTTCCGGCGCCGCGGGGATGCTGGTCAGCACCGTCGAGGCGTTCGCCGACTACCAGCAAAATGAAGCCTGGACCTGGGAACATCAGGCCCTGGTGCGCGCGCGCATCGTGCATGGCGACCCGGCGCTGCATCAGCAGTTCGACGCGATCCGGCGCGAGATCCTGTGCAAAACGCGCGATCCGGAGACCCTGAAGCGCGAAGTGCGCGAGATGCGCGAAAAGATGCGCAACCATCTCGGCAACAAGCAGCGCGATCTGTTTGATATCAAAGCTGATGAGGGCGGCATTACCGACATCGAATTTATCGCCCAATATCTGGTCTTACGCTATGCGCCGGGTGAACCGCGCCTGACGCGTTGGTCGGACAACGTGCGCATCTTCGAGCTGATGGCCAATTACGACATCATGCCGGAAGAGGAGGCGCGCGCGCTGACCCAGGCTTATGTCACCATGCGCGACGAGATCCACCACCTGGCGCTGCAGGAGCATTCCGGCAAGGTCGACAGCGAGCTGTTTGCCGCCGAGCGCGAGCAGGTGCGCGCCAGCTGGGCCAAATGGCTGGATTGATACCTTTTTGCGGGTATTCCGGCGGTCTGTGGTAATATCTGCGCCACTAAAATTTTGTTCTTTTTTGGAGTTATCGGATGAAAGTTACGCTGCCTGATTTTCGCCGCGCCGGTGTGCTGGTGGTCGGTGACGTCATGTTGGATCGCTATTGGTATGGGCCGACCAGCCGCATTTCACCGGAAGCCCCGGTGCCGGTGGTCAAGGTCGATACCATCGAAGAGCGTCCCGGCGGCGCGGCTAACGTGGCGATGAATATCGCTTCGCTGGGCGCTACTTCCCGCCTGGTGGGTCTGACCGGCATCGACGATGCGGCGCGGGCGCTGAGCGCCAAACTGAATGAAGTCAACGTGCGCTGCGACTTCGTCTCGGTGCCGACCCATCCGACCATCACCAAGCTGCGCGTGCTGTCGCGCAACCAGCAGCTGATCCGTCTCGACTTCGAAGAAGGCTTCTCCAACGTCGATCCGCAGCCGATGCTGGAGCGCATTCAGCAGGCGTTGCCGCAGATCGGCGCGCTGGTGCTGTCCGATTACGCCAAAGGGGCGCTCAGCCAGGTGCAGGGCATGATCCAGCTGGCGCGCGCCGCCAAGGTGCCGGTGCTGATCGATCCGAAAGGCTCTGATTTCGAGCGCTATCGCGGCGCGACGCTGCTGACGCCGAACCTGTCCGAGTTCGAAGCGGTGGTGGGCCACTGTAAGGATGAGGCGGAACTGGTGGAACGCGGCATGAAGCTGGTGGCGGATTTCGAGCTGTCGGCGCTGCTGGTTACCCGCTCCGAACACGGCATGACGCTGCTGCAGCCTGGCGTTGAGCCGCTGCACTTGCCGACTCAGGCGCAGGAAGTGTTTGATGTGACCGGCGCCGGCGACACCGTGATCGGCGTATTGGCTGCCTCGCTGGCCGCCGGCAACTCGCTGGAAGAGTCCTGCTTCCTTGCTAACGCCGCCGCCGGCGTGGTGGTGGGCAAGCTCGGTACGTCTACCGTGTCGCCCATCGAGCTGGAAAACGCGGTGCGCGGCCGCGCCGAAACCGGCTTTGGCGTGATGACCGAAGCGCAGTTGAAAAATGCCGTGGCGCAGGCGCGTCAGCGCGGCGAGAAAGTGGTGATGACCAACGGCATCTTCGACATTCTGCATGCCGGCCACGTCTCTTATCTGGCCAACGCCCGCAAGCTGGGCGATCGCCTGATCGTGGCGGTGAACAGCGACGCCTCGACCAAACGCCTGAAAGGGGAAAAACGCCCGGTCAACGCGCTGGAGAACCGCATGATCGTGCTGGGCGCGCTGGAAGCGGTGGATTGGGTGGTGCCGTTCGAAGAGGACACGCCGCAGCGCTTGATCGCCGACATCTTGCCGGATCTGCTGGTGAAAGGCGGCGATTACAAGCCGGAAGAGATTGCCGGCAGTGCGGAAGTGTGGGCCAACGGCGGCGATGTCAAAGTGTTGAACTTTGAAGACGGCCTGTCGACCACCAACATCATCAAAGCGATCAAAGACGGGCGCGGCTAACGCCGGGCGACGTAAAGTACAAGGGCGCGCGGTGCGCGCCCTTGGCGGGAATTATTCGTCTTCCTGCTTGGCGGCCGGCGCCGCACTCAGCTTGCTTTCCAGCTCGGCCATGCGCTGCTCCAACAGCGCCAGCTTCTCGCGGGTGCGCAACAGCACCTGAGTCTGCACGTCGAACTCTTCGCGGTTAACCAAATCCAGACGGGTCAGCTGCGACTGCAGCACCTGACGGATTTTTTTCTCAACGTCTTCCCCGAATTCACGAACGCCTTTAGGCATGGACTCATGAACCTGGCGTGCGATTTGTTCGATTTTTTTCGGGTCAATCATGGCGTATCCCTTTCAGAGTTTAATAGCTGCCGCTTAGTGTAATGCGAGTTGCCCGTCGGATAAACCATTAAGCGCATTCGCCGTACGTGGCCGAATTGTGCTTTTGCCAATTGCCCTGCCTACCCATTAGCGTTATAGTCATCTTGCTTATTCTCAGGGCGGGGTGAAAGTCCCCACCGGCGGTAAATCACCTTCTACGGTGAAAGCCCGCGAGCGCTCAGCCAGCCTGTAAAGGCCGGTTAGAGGTCAGCAGATCCGGTGTAATTCCGGGGCCGACGGTTATAGTCCGGATGGGAGAGAGTAACGGTATCTGCCGGGCATGCGCCCGCTTGCGTTATTTTTTTAGCTATTGCTAGCTACTCCTCAAGATCGCCCTGGTTCTGGTAATCCATAATTTTTAATGAGGTTTTTTACCATGAATCAGACGCTACTTTCAGACTTCGGCACGCCAACAGAACGCGTTGAACGCGCGATCGACGCACTGCGCAACGGGCGCGGCGTAATGGTGCTCGATGATGAAAACCGTGAAAACGAAGGTGACATGATCTTCGCCGCGGAAACCATGACCGTTGAGCAGATGGCGCTGACCATTCGCCACGGCAGCGGTATCGTGTGCCTGTGCATCACCGAAGAACGCCGTCAGCAGCTTGAGCTGCCGATGATGGTGACCAACAACTCCAGCCAGTTCCAGACCGCCTTCACCGTGACCATCGAAGCGGCGCAGGGCGTGACCACCGGGGTTTCCGCTTCCGATCGCCTGACCACCATCCGTGCGGCGGTGGCAGACAGCGCCAAGCCGAGCGACCTGAACCGCCCGGGCCACGTGTTCCCGCTGCGCGCGCAGCCGGGCGGTGTGTTGAGCCGTCGCGGCCACACCGAAGCGACCATCGATCTGGTTTCCATGGCCGGTTTCAAACCAGCCGGCGTGCTGTGTGAACTGACCAACGACGATGGCAGCATGGCGCACGCGCCGGAAGTGATCACCTTCGCCAAACAGCACGACATGGTGGTGCTGACCATCGAAGATCTGGTGGCCTACCGCCAGGCGCACGAGAAAAAAGCCAGCTGATAGCCGGCCGCTTTCAACGATAAAAAAGCCGCGTAAAGCGGCTTTTTTTGTGGCTAGCGTTTTGACAGGCGTTCGCCGATGCGGCTGGCGTAATTCATCACGTGGAAGGTGTAGTTCTCCTCCACCGTGCCCTGGAACAGGTGCGCCCAGGGGCCGATGGCGTAGATGCCGAGATCTTCCCCGCCGTGCGTCTCGCTGTTCAGCGGCACCAGCGCCGGCTGAATAAAGTCGGGCGCGGTGGTTTGCTCCATGGTCAATGCCGGGCGCTCGGTCAGCGGGATCGCGCCGCCGGGGCCATTGGCGAAACCGAGGGTGGTGTAGGGCTTGCCGTCGCTGCCCAGCCGAGGTTTGCCGTCGACGCCGACGGAAATGCCGAGGATAGGATTGCCGCGCTTGGCATAGCCGGCGATGGTCAGCGTGTGGCTGTGATCGCCGGTCACGATCACCAGCGTGTCGTCCAGATCGACCTTATCGACGATGGTTTTCACCGCTTCGTTCAGGGCGACCGCGTCGCTCAACGTGCGGTAGGCGTTGCCGTTATGGCTGCCGTGATCGACGCGCCCACCCTCCACCAACAGCAGATAACCCTCAGGATTCCTGGACAGAATATCGATGGCCTTGCCGGCCATTTCCGCCAGTGAGGGTTCTCCCGCCGCGTCTTGTCGCCGGTCGTGCTCGAAGTTCATGTGCGACGGCTCGAACAGAGCCAGCAGATGGTCGACGTTGCCCGGTTCGATTTTGTTGAACTGCGCCTGATTCCAGACGTATTGCCCGCGCTCGCCGTAGCGTTGCAGCCAGGCCTGCGTCAGGTCGCGGCCGTCCTTTCTGGCACCTTTCTTGCCGGGGTATTCCGGATCGCTCACGCTGTCGGGCAGGAAGTTGGCGCGCCCGCCGCCCATCGCTACGTTCAGGCCGTTGCCGTACTTCATTTCCACCAACTGGCGCGCGATGTCGCGGCAGCCTGCGGCCAGGGCATTTGCCGGCATTTTGGCGTCAGACTCCCAGTCGCGATTGGCGATATGGGCATAGGTGGCGCCCGGCGTGGCGTGGGTAATGGTGGCGGTCGTCACGGCGCCGGTGGACATGCCGAGCGTTGCGGCCATCTCCCACAGCGTGGTGACGGCCTTGGTTTGCTGATCCTCGCAGTTGTTGAGGGTAGCCGTATGATCGAGACCCATCAGATCGTTGATGGTTTTGACGCCGGTGGTCATCGCCACCGCGCTGGGCGCAGAGTCGGTGATTTGGGCGTCGGCGGAGTAGGTTTTGGCCGCCGCCAGATAGGGGAAGGCCTCCCAGGCCAACACGTTGGATTCGCCGTCCACACCGCGCTGCTGCCCTTCAAAAATGCGGGCGGCGGTCACGGTGGAAAACCCCATGCCGTCACCGACGACCAGAATGACGTTTTTGGCGCGGTTGGTGTTTGGGGTTTGTTTCAGTCGCTGTTGCAGCTGAGCTTGCGCCTGAAGGAAGTAAGGATCTTCGCGCTGCGTCAGCTGCGCGTTGTCCGCCGCGCCGGTGGTTGCCGTCCAGCCGGCGAGTAAGAACATGGAAAGCGCCAGGCGGGTTGCCAGTGTGAGTCTGAACATGAATTCCTCCTTGGTGAGACGTAATTCCCATCGCGCGACGGCGTTGCCTGCTCCCGTCGGCAGAGGAGGAGTGTATAGATTTTGTTAACAAAAAATACATAAATTGTTCACAAATTGGATCTGTGTGGCAGTAATGTCATGGCATTCACTGAACTTATTATTTTATTGAAATATATGATTTTTTTATCTTTCTGTTGACCGGCGTATTTCTCTGCTTTTAATTCAAATTTATTGAATATCTTCATCACGGTTATCCGGCTGTGTTGCTGCGGCAAAGCGCGTAATGTAGCGGCAT
>NZ_JVEL01000266.1:0-2840 GCF_001076875.1 Serratia sp. 506_PEND | reverse complement strand
ATGAGGTGGCCACGGCGGCAGGGACGTTAGGCTATGAGCTGCTGTCGGCGTTAGCGGCGCGAGTGCCGGTCGCCACCGAAGCCTGAGCCGGGGCTCAGGCGACTTTTCTGATCTGCCCTTTAATCTGCTTGCTGAGCCGCCGCGCGTGCAGCGCCAGCAGGCAGCCCGCCAGCATCACCAGCGCCAGCGACAGCTTGGGTTGCAGCGGCAACGCCATCGCCACCAGACCCAGCGCGGCGCCGCCCGCCATCTGCACGAAACCGACCAGCGCGGACGCGACGCCGGCCTCATTGGAGTAGGGTTCCAACGCGTAGCTGGTGGCCGGGCCCATCACGAATGCCAATCCGGCGCAGGCGCTGGCGACTGGCAGCATATACGCCAGCCAGTGCGCTTGCGCCGTCGCGGGCAGCAGCATGACGCCCAGCAGCAGACCCAGACAGCCCAGCCCCATCAAAATGCCGCCGGTCGCCAGACAAACCGGGCGGCCGACCTTGTGGATGATGCGGTTGGCGAAGAAGCTGACAAGCATGATCCAGAAACCGTTGGCGCCGAACACCAGCGAGAATTGCAGCGGTGTCAGGCCAGCGGTGCCCATCAGCACGTTCGGTGCCAGAGAAACGTAGGTCAGCGCCATGCCCATCGCCCCGGAGTTCACCACCGCAAAGGAGAGAAAACGCCGTTCGCTGAGGATGCGCGCGTATTGACGCACCGGCAACCCCTTGACCGGCACGGTGTCGGCAGGGCGAGTTTCCGGCAGGCGCAGCGCGATGAGCGCCAACACCAGCAGCGCGTAGCCGACCAGGAACCAGAAGGGAGCGCGCCAGCCGAAGGCTTCGGCGAGCAGGCCGCCGAGCAGCGGCGCCAGCGCCGGGATGATGTTCAGCGTGCCGTTAAGAAAGCCGAAAGCGCGGGCGGCGTCGTCGCCATTCAGGCGATCGCGCACGCCGCTGAAGGCGACGACGGCGGTGCAGCAAACCGCCACCCCTTGCAGCAGACGCGAAGCGATGAAAATCGTCGGGCTGGTGGCCAGCGCCGCCATCGCGGCGCCGATCATGTAGAGGATAATGCCGGCCAGCGCCACCGGTTTGCGGCCATAGTTGTCCACCAGCGGCCCGGCAATGACCTGGCCGAGGCCAAGCACCAGAATAAATAGCGATATGGTGGATTGGATCAGCGCTTCGCTGCTGCCCAGACCGACGGCAATAGCGGGAATAGTCGGCAGATAAAGATCGATGCCTAATGGGCCGAGCAGCACCAGGCTGAGAAGCATAAACAGAAACTTTTGCATAACAGGAAAGGCACGTCCGAGTGACAAAGAGGGCTAGAGTAGAGACTCTGGCGGCAAATGAAAAGGGGCAAAGCGGGTCAGCGCTGCGCCCCCTGGCGGTAATAGAGCGCCGAGACGGTATCGGCCACATAACGGGCCTGGTGGCGAGCATCATCCAGCGCCCGATGCGGCATACCTTCGAACGGGCGGGCCTTTTTCGGGTTAAAGCCGTGCAGCTCCGCCAACGTGATCACCGTGCGCACGTCCTGGGTATCCCAGAATTTCCACGGGCAGGGCATTTCCAGCTGCTGGAAGGCGTGTTCGAGGATCGCGCAGTCGAACTCTTTGCCGTTGCCCCAGACTTTCACCGTGTCGGTGCTGTTCATATGGATGAAGCGGCTAAGGCTGCTCAGCACGCGCTTCAGGCTCTCGGTGCCGCCGAAGGCCTGCTTGCGCGCTTCATCGGACTGTTTCGCCCACCAGGCGACCGTGTCAAGGCTGATGGTTCGGCCCGGTTGGTCTTTCTGGCTGCTGACGGCGGCTTCGAATTCGGCGCCCAGTTCCCCGGTTCGGGGATCGAAAAACACCGCTGCAACCACCAGAATGACGGCGCTGGGTTTTATATCCAGGGTTTCAATGTCTAACATCAGATGGTGCATCGGCGTTTCCGGTGGTGGGCGTGGTGGCTTAATGTTACTACAGAACGTGTGCCGATGCGGCCGGTGCGCACATGAAATCCTTTTAAAGCGCCTCGTTCAGGTTATGATGCACGTGATACTCTTGTCAGTTTGGTCGCTATCGGTGAGAACGCTTATCTTTATTCTGTGCATGGCCGGCTACTTGCTGTTGCTGGGCTACCTTAGCATGTTCGTCACGGACAAGATCTGTGAGAAGGCGGGTAACTACACCAAAATATGCCGTGTCGTAGACATTTCCGAACCTCATATTCCCAAATAGCCCCAGTTTATCCCAAATAGTCGGTGGTAATCAGCGGCGTCAGGATGGCCGCCAGCGCGGTGAGCGCCCCCCATTGCCGCCAGCCCAGCCGCGCCAGCCAGTCATGCCGCTGCGGCGGCGTGGCCAGTTGCCCGACGGCCACGGTGCCGGTCAGCAGCAGCGTCAGAATCAGCAGCACCAGGCAACGGCTCACCAGCGTGAACTCAACATGCAGCACATTGGCGTAATACAGGCGCATCAGAATAAAATAGCTCAGCAAGATCCAGGCGAAAACGACGTTCTTCTTGAGCACCTGTTGCAGCATCAACGCGAGAAACAGGCTATGAAACAGCGACAACAGCGGAGCCTCGATCGGGTGCCGAACGCAGACGTTGTAGACCGCCATATAAATATTGAAAACCAGCAGGATATAGATCACATAAATGTACCAGCCGTAGATGACCTTGAGCTTTTTCGGGTTCGGCGGCAGGGAGAGTGCGTCCGGTTTCATTAATGCCTCCTGATGATGCCATGCAAACGCTGTGGTTGAAGACGGCGCGGCGACATCGTAATTTAAAATCCACAGGGTATATATCACCCGAGCGCTAAATGACAATTAAACGCGGGATCGGCTTTA
>NZ_JVEL01000265.1:0-742 GCF_001076875.1 Serratia sp. 506_PEND | reverse complement strand
GTTGGACGGCATGGGCGTTCTGACCGTTGCCGATACTTTTGCGCTTGAGCGGCTCTGCGATATTTACGCCGACATATTGCAACTGCGCAACACGATCGCCGACGAGGGCCGAACGTATACAGTTCAAACGGAGGGGGGCTTTTTGATTAAGGCTAACCCTGCTGTTGCCATGCTGGCAGATGCCGATCGCCGCTTCAAAAGTTATTTGGTGGAGTTTGGTCTGACGCCTGCCGCCAGGTCAAAGGTGAAAGTAAATGGTGGAGAGAAAGAAGAAGACCCGCTCGCCGAATTCTTCGGCACCTGATCCAGTCACGCAATATGCGCTGGACGTTACCGAAGGGCGAATTATTGCCGGGCCTGATATCCGAAACGCCTGCAAACGTCACCTTAATGATTTAGCCGAAGGTGAAAGCCGGGGGCTGTATTGGGATGTTGATGCTGTTGCCCGTGTGGTTGACTTCTTTGCCAAGGTGCTGAAGTTGAACGGCGGCGAACATGAGGGTGCGCCTTTCGTCCTTCTTGGGTGGCAGGCATTTGTTGTTGGCTCACTGTTTGGCTGGAAAAAAGCAAACGGCACGCGTCGATTCAGAACGGCATATATCGAATCTGGTAAAGGCTCCGGCAAGTCGCCATTATCCGCAGGGATTGGCCTCTACTGTCTGGTTGCAGACAAAGAGCCGCGCGCTGAAGTCTATGCAGCCGCCACGAAAAAAGACCAGGCGATGATCTTGTTTCGTGATGC
>NZ_JVEL01000264.1:0-266 GCF_001076875.1 Serratia sp. 506_PEND | reverse complement strand
GACTTCGAAGGTTCGAATCCTTCCCCCACCACCAAATCTTGCCTTCGGCGATTAACTGAGATGCGATGAATACCGCAACGGTTGATGGCGGGAGGAGAGGGCGAAAGCCTTCGGCAAGGTTCGAGCTGTGCAGCGCAAGGCGCAGCCGGCCCGAAGGATGCGAGCCGAGTGATGAACAATCCTGCTCCATCCCAAAATTCTACAGAAAAATCAGGTAGCCGAGTTCCAGGATGCGGGCATCGTATAATGGCTATTACCTCAGCCTT
>NZ_JVEL01000263.1:0-389 GCF_001076875.1 Serratia sp. 506_PEND | reverse complement strand
CCCTTTTCTGCAGATAGCGAAAGAAGTGAAAGCACCACGTGAACGGCTCAGCCTGGCGCTTAATGCGGGATTACAGGTGACGGCGCTGGACGCTCTTTTCTGGTTCGGTTGCCAGCGTATGGCGGCGGATGTGCTGCGACTGCGTAAGACAGCAAGGGTGATTGCGACCTCAGAAACCGACGTCTTCGACACACTGACGGGGACAACTCGCCGGGTTCCTGTTTATCGATATGATGGCATGTAACGCTCCCTCGTGATGCTCCATCTTTACAGGATCCGATCTTTACTCTTTCACGTCCCGTCGCCCCGTTTATCAGGTTGCAGGTGATAAATGACGTCTTTATAAACATCTAATATTCAGTTGAAACACATTGTTAACCATTGGTTCT
>NZ_JVEL01000262.1:0-1041 GCF_001076875.1 Serratia sp. 506_PEND | reverse complement strand
CCGCATGCTGCAGGCGGATATTACTGAGGAGTTCCGTCACCGCGGCAGGCGCCGACAGATGCACCGGGCTTTGTCCTTCGGCAAAGAGCAGCGAGAGTGTGCCGTGATAATCCAGTCCCAGGCGCAGCGGATTATCTTCAATCGGGCGCAGCAGCTTGTCGGCAAGTGCGCCCTGTTCGGCCTGCAGTGCCAGCAACCCTTCTACCAGCGCGCGCAGGGTTCTGCCCATATCGAATAACATCTCAGCGGCGGTCGTGGATCCGGTCATCGCAAGGTTTCCGCCCATGCCGGACAGCACGGTCTCCAGTGCCGCCGCCATCCCCTCGTCCTGCGTAAGGCCGCTACGTCCCACCTCCGGTAGTTCAATAAATGCCTGGTTCACTGTCTCTTTTCCTCCGGAGAATTCGCCTGCCGGCCCTGATGATGCCGCCTGGAGCGTATTTTCTGTCAACAGCGACGACACGCTGTGGCTGTCCTGTTGCAGCGCCCCCAGAGGATCGTCCTCCCGGGATGCCTTCGTTACCGTATGCGTCATTCCGGCGTCGTACTGAGTGTCCTCAAGCCATTTATCCATACTCTGCTGTGGGCGGTTATCCATCAGTTCATCCAGCGCAGGAGCGTGTAGTCTCTGCCCCAGGGAAACACGGATTTGAAAAGGTCCTACGGTCAGTTCATCTCCCGCATTCAGCCTGACGAGCCGGTCTCCCCCCACCGGTGACCCCAAACCATTAATAAATGTGTGTCCGCTCTGGTCGTGCAGGCAAAAATGCCCGTCAATCATCTCAATACGCGCATGCCCCGGCAGAACCGAGCCAATACTTTCGCGAAGCTGCCAGTCATCCTGATCCGATGAGCCCAGCGTCCCCCCTTCCGGCCCGAAATAATGCTGAACCTGAGAGTCTCCCTCCAGCTGCGCGCTGTTAAGTACCAGTAATGAAAGCTGTTGTGTGCTGTTGCTCATGCTTACTCCTGCACGCATATCGTGACGCGGGCCACCTCAGGCGGCATCCCCAGAAAACTGCTCCAGCCCAGGCTCGCGCC
>NZ_JVEL01000261.1:0-440 GCF_001076875.1 Serratia sp. 506_PEND | reverse complement strand
GCACGCTGAGCCGGGTGATCCCACTCTGGCAGGATACCGTAATCATCCCGACTGACGGGATCGTGCGGATCAGTACGCGATCGCCCTCTACAGGATCGGCCGTCATCTGAAATCCGCTGTCATGGATCTGATTTTTCGCGACGGATTGATGAAAGCGCGCCAGGGCGTCATAACAGGCGAGCCGCAACGTGGGATCCTGTTCCGACTGGCACTTGTCCAGACCACTTGGGGCAACCGACTTCCCCGTCAGCGCGGCGAGTAGTGGCAATAACGTCAGCATCCCCATCATGCCTTCTCCAGCTTCTGACACTTATGATCAAGCGTCCGGCGCGGAATATTCAGGCTCTCAGCCACGCGCTGACGATCCCCGCTAAAAAACGCCAGACGTGAGCGAATAACACCCGACTCAAAGGTCTGAACGGCTTCACGTAAATCCCGGA
>NZ_JVEL01000260.1:0-15325 GCF_001076875.1 Serratia sp. 506_PEND | reverse complement strand
GTTGAAGCGGCGCATCATCTCTACCAGCCACTGGTGCTGCAGCGTTTCCGGCACCACGATCAGCACGCGCTCGGCGCGGCCCGCCAGCAGTTGCTGGTGGATGATCATGCCGGCTTCGATGGTTTTGCCGAGGCCGACTTCGTCCGCCAGCAGAACGCGCGGCGCATGGCGCTGGCCGACTTCATGAGCGATGTGCAGCTGGTGCGGGATCAGGCTGGCGCGCATGCCGCGCAGGCCGGCGAACGGCAGGCGATACTGCTCGCTCTGGTATTTGCGGGCGCGAAAACGCAGCGCGAAACGGTCCATGCGGTCGATTTGGCCGGCGAACAGGCGATCCTGCGGTTTGCTGAAGGTCAGCTTGCTGTCCAGCAGCACTTCGCGCATCGCCACGCCGCTTTCCTGGGTATCCAGGCGGGTGCCGATATAGGTCAACAGACCGTTTTCCTCTTTCACCTCTTCCACCTGCAGCTGCCACCCCTCGTGGCTGCTGACGGTATCGCCCGGGTTGAACATCACGCGGGTGATCGGCGAATCGTTTCTGGCATAGAGGCGGTTTTCACCGGTGGCGGGGAAAAGCAGGGTAATCATGCGCGCGTCCAGCGCCACGACGGTGCCCAGTCCTAATTCGCTTTCCGTGTCGCTGATCCAGCGTTGACCAAGAGTAAAAGGCATATATTGTCGGCTCGATTCTTTGTAAGTAAGTCTTGTTACCGGGCGGGAAGGGCCGCGGCACCTGTACTGAACGTCTGCTAATCCCGGTTTGTTTTAAATTTGGCGGGCAATAGCCGTTCACGCCATGCAGACGTCGCGAGACGGCAGGGCTAAGCGTGGTTCAGTTTTGGGAAGGGCGCTATGGTAATGGAAGGCGGCGCGTTCGTCACCTGCAAAACCGGATGATTTTTCTTAACCTGGCGCAATCTCAAAACAGCCCCATCTGCCCGGTAACCAGCGTGGTGAAATCGTCGTGCAAGAAAGGGAGTATAGCGTCTGCCACCGGTTGCAGCTGGCGTTCAAGGTAATGCTGATAGTCGATGGGCGAATGGCGGGTTTCCAGCGGTTCCGGCCCGGCCACGGTCATCACGTAGCTGATCCAGCCGCCGTTCTGATACTGCAGCGGCCGCCCCTGGCTGCGGTTGTAGTCGTCGGCGATGCGCGCGGCGCGGGCGTGCGGCGGCACGTTGCGCTGATAGTCATCGAGCTTTCTGCGCAGCCGTTTGCGGTACACAAGTTGATCGTCGAAGTCGCCGTTCAGGGTTTTGCCGACGTAGTCGCGCACATAGTCCTGATAAGGTTGCCGTTTGAAGATGCGCTGATAGAGCTGCTGCTGGAACTGCTGCGCCAGCGGCGTCCAGTCGGTGCGCACCGTTTCCAGGCCTTTATACACCATCTCTTCCTCGCCGTCGGCGCGCGCGACCAGGCCGGCGTAGCGTTTTTTGCTGCCCTGTTCGGCGCCGCGAATGGTCGGCATCAGGAAGCGGGAATAGTGGGTTTCGAACTCCAGTTCCAGCGCGTTCTCCAGCCCGAACTGCTGCTGCAGATGCTGTTGCCACCAGGCGTTGACCCGCTGCACCAGCGCCCGGCCGATCTGCGCCGCCTGCTGCTCGTCATGCGGCTGTTTCAACCAAACGAAGGTGGAGTCAGTGTCGCCGTAAATCACCTGATACCCTTCGGCTTCGATCAGCTCGCGGGTTTGGCGCATGATCTCGTGGCCGCGCAGGGTGATCGACGACGCCAGCCGCGGATCGAAGAAGCGGCAGCCGCTCGATCCCAGCACGCCGTACAGCGCGTTCATGATGATCTTCAGCGCCTGCGACAGCGGCTTATTGTGCTGGCGTTTGGCGGCCTCGCGCCCCTGCCAGATCTGTTCGACGATCGCCGGCAGGCAGTGTTTGCTGCGCGAGAAGCGGGCGTTGCGAAAGCCGGGCACTGAGTCGGCGTCGTTTGGGTGGCGCATGCCTTCCACCAATCCTACCGGATCGATCAGGAAGGTGCGGATGATCGACGGGTACAGGCTTTTATAGTCCAGTACCAGCACCGAATCGTACAGGCCGGGCTGGGAGTCCATCACAAAGCCGCCGGGGCTGTGCTCCTCCGGCTGTTCGCCGAGGTTGGGGGCGACAAAGCCCAGGCGATGCATGCGCGGCATATAGAGGTGGCTGAAGGCCGCCACCGATCCGCCGCTGCGATCGGCCGCCAACCCGGTGACGGTGGCGCGCTCCAGCAGGAAGTTGAGCAGATCGGCCTTGGCGAAGATGCGCGTCACCAGCTCACAGTCCTTCAGGTTGTAGCGTGCCAGCGCCGGCTTGTCTTCGGCGAAGCGCCGGTCGATCTCCGCCATGCGTTGATAAGGATTGTCGATCGCCTTGCCTTCGCCCAGCAGTTCCTGCGAAACGTATTCCAGGCTGAAGGAGGGAAAATTCCAGGTGGCGGATTTCAGCGCCTCGATGCCGTCGATGATCAGGCGGCCGGCGGCGGCGGCGAAAAAGTGATTCTGCTTGAAGCCATGCTCGCGCCACTCCAGCAGGTTGCCGCCGCGCCCCAGCCGCAGCGGGATTTGGTAGCGTTCGGCGTGCTTTTGCAGCACCCGCAGATCGAACTGCACCAGGTTCCAGCCGATGATGGCGTCGGGATCGTGCCGCTCCAGCCAGGCGTTCAACCGCTCCAGCAGCTGAGGGCGGCTGGCGCAGTACTCCAGATCGAAATCCAGCGGCGCATCGCCGCCGTTGGCCGGCCCCAGCATATAGACCTGACGCTGGCCGCAGCCCTCCAGCGCGATAGAGTAAAGTTCGCCGTGGGCCGTGGTTTCGATATCCAGCGACACCAGTTTTAGCGTTGGACGGTACTCCGGCGCCGGCTTCATCTGGCCGTTGAGCAACGGGCCGCCGCCGTCGGGGCTGCCGTTGAACCACACCGGCGCGGTGATGAAGCGTTCCATCAGGTAGCGCTCCGGCGGGCGAATGTCGGCCTCGTAGACCGCAACGCCGCCTTCCCGCAGCAGTTTTTCCAGCTTGATGAGCTGACGGTGCTGGCGGCAGTACAGCCCCAGCATCGGGCGGTGATGAAAATCCGTCAGCGCCAGCGGTTTTAGTTCGACTTGCCGCTCTTCCCGCAGCAGCAGTTCCGCGCGCTGCCTTTGTTCGGCGGGGATAAACGCCACCGAGGTCTGCGGCGGCAGACGCAGCTGACGCGGGCCTGCGTCGGTCGCCAGCCAAAATTCGACCTCGGTGCCGGCAGGCGTGTCGCGCCAGTGGCGAGTGAGCAGGAAACCCTGTTGCAGTGCAGTCATAACCCCTTCGTTTTCCACCGGGCGGCGTGCGCGACGTTCAGCGTGATGTCGGTTTTGGCGCTAATATAGATAAATTATAGTATGGGTTTTTATACAGTGATTGTCCATCGCCGCGCGGCGTTGCCAAATACGCATACAATTCATCGATTGACTCGCCAGCGGCGGCGCTGGAAAATCCTCCGCCCCGTTTGGCCCGAATAATCGCAGAGGTGTAATGGAAGCCTATTTACAAGATTTGATCACCCAGTCACTGGCTTTCACCCTGATGGTCGTCCTGCTGGTCGCTTTTCTGGAGTCGCTGGCGCTGGTGGGGCTGTTGCTGCCCGGCACGGTGATGATGGCCAGCATCGGCGCGCTGATCGGCAGCGGCAAGGTGGACTTTTACTACGCCTGGGCGGCGGGCATCGTCGGCTGTCTGCTCGGCGACTGGATCTCTTATTTCGTCGGCCGCGCGTTCAAGGGGCCTTTACACCGTTGGTCATTCCTGAAGAAGAACAAGGCGCTGCTCGACAAAACCGAGCATGCCTTGCACCAGCACAGCATGGCGACCATTCTGATCGGCCGCTTCGTCGGCCCGACGCGCCCGCTGGTGCCAATGGTGGCCGGCATGCTCGATTTGCCGCCGTACAAGTTCGCGCTGCCGAACATCATCGGTTGCCTGACCTGGCCGCCGGTTTATTTCTTCCCAGGCATTCTGGCGGGCGTGGCGATCGATATTCCCGCCGGCGCCGACAGCGCGATGTTCAAGTGGCTGCTGCTCGCGGCGGCGCTGCTGGTCTGGCTGGCGGTATGGTTGAGCTGGCGTTGGTGGCGTGAGGGCAAGCGCAACGCCGATCGACTGAGCCGTTGGCTGACGCCGCTGCGGCTGCGCGTGGTTTGCGGATTGAGTTGGCTGGCGGCGCTGGCGGTCGGTTATGCGCTGAGTCAGCAGCCGCTGATGCCGGTGTATCGCCACCTGCTGTGGCAGGTGTTGTCGGGTCAATGACCAAAGGGGGCGAAAGCCCCCGTTCGCCTTATTGGAAGAACGCTTCCAGCTGTTCAAATACCCGCACGTCTTCGCTGTGGCGCTTCACCTGCAGCACGTCTTCCAGCTTTTCCACCTGGCTGATCATTTGCTCCAGCCGCTGATCGTCGGCGACCAATAGCCAAATGCGGCTCTGCTGGCCGTCCTTTAGCGGCAGACACAGAATGCCTTCGACGTTGAACGCGCGGCGGGCGAATAGCCCGCAAACGTGCGACATCACGCCGGGATGGTTACGCACGGCCAGCTCCAGGATCACTTGGGGTTTATCTTGTGGTTGCAGCATGGCTTATTCTCCAATCATGTCGATGTTGGCGGCGCCCGGCGGCACCATCGGGAATACTTTTTCGTTGATATCGATCAGCGCGTGGATCAGGCAGGGGCCCGGGCGTTGGATCGCCTCGGCCAGCGCCGCCTGAGGATCTTCCGCGGCGTTCAGATCGCAGGTATCCAGCCCGAATCCGGCGGCGATCTTCAGGAAGTCGGTGCGCTTCGGGTAGGCGGCGGCGAAGATGCGCTGCTGGTAGAACAGGGTTTGCTGCTGGTGCACCAGCCCCAGCGCCTGGTTGTTCATCAAAATGATTTTCACGTCCAGATCGTGCTCGACCGCGGTGGCCATTTCCTGAATGTTCATCATCAGGCTGCCGTCGCCGGAGAAACACAGCACTTTGCGCTCGGGCTCCGCCAGCGCCGCGCCGATCGCCGCCGGCAGACCGAAGCCCATGGTGCCCAGACCGCCCGACGTCAGCCACTGGCGCGGCCGGCTCAGCGGATAGGCTTGCGCCACCCACATCTGATGCTGGCCTACGTCGGTGGTGATGATGGCGCTGTCGTCCACACAGCGCGCGGCGGCCAGCACCAGGCCGTAATGGCTCAGCGGATCGTCGGCGTTCGGCATGTTGAACGGGAATTCGCGTTTCAGGTCATTGACGGTGTTCAGCCATGCGCTGCGCGGCTGCGTGTCGATCTGCGGCAGCAGCTGGCGCAGCACCTGGCCGACGTCGGCATGGATCGCCACGTTGGCCTGTTTGACCTTGCCCAGCTCGGCGCGGTCGATATCCACATGAATGATGGCGGCGTTAGGGCAGAACTGCTCGGTTTTGCCGATCGCCCGATCGTCGAAGCGCGCGCCCAGCACGATCAGCAGATCGGCTTCCTGCAGAATGAAGTTGGTGCTGCGCGCCGCGTGCATGCCCAGCATGCCCAGCGACAGCGGGTGTTCCACCGGCATCGCGCCCAGCGCCATCAGCGTCATGGTGGTGGGCAGACCGGCGCGTTCGGCCAGTTCCACCGCTTGCCGGTGGGCGTCGGCGCAGATGATGCCGCCGCCCAGGTAGAGGATCGGGCGTTTCGCCTGATTGATCATCGCGGCCGCTTGCGAAACCAGCGCCGGATCGAAGCTTGGAGCGGCGTCCGGCACGGCGATCGGCGGCAGCTCTTCCAGCGTGATGGTGGCGGTTTGCACGTCTTTCGGCACATCGATCCAGACCGGGCCGGGGCGGCCGGACTCGGCGATGCGGAAGGCGTCGCCAATCACCTGCGGCAGTTCACGGATATCGCGCACCAGATGGTTGTGCTTGGTGATCGGGATGGAAATGCCGTAGGTATCCACTTCCTGGAAGGCGTCGGTGCCGATCATCGAGGAGGGCACCTGACCGGTGATGCACACCAGCGGAATGGAGTCGAGCTTGGCGTCGGCGATGGCGGTGACCAGGTTGGTGGCGCCCGGCCCGCTGGAGGCGATGCACACCGCCGCCTTGCCGTTGGCGCGCGCCATGCCTTGCGCCATAAAGCCCGCGCCCTGTTCGTGGCGCGCCAGCACGTGGTGAATGCGGGTGCTTTGGCTCAGCGCGTCATACAGCGGCAGCGCGGCGCCGCCGGGAATGCCGGCGACGGTGGTGATGCCCTGACGCTCCAGCAGATGAACGATCAATTGTGCGCCGGTGAAGCGGGTGCTCGGTTGAGGCGTGCCCGAAGTTGCCATGTTCCTGTCCTTTCTCAAGGCCGGTGAGCTTTGCTGGGCAGGGTGCTAAAACAAGAAACCCCGCCCGGTTTGCGCCGGCGGGGTTTGGGAATCGATGCGTTGATTCGGACCCTACGGCGCATTGCCGACGACCACCACCACACGCACGACGACCACCGCGGCTGGTAGCGCGGTAACTAGTAGGGTCGAAGTCAGCGAGGATGCGATCACAGGGAACCTTATCATCAGTAAAAAAAGTCAGGTTTTTATAAAAACACAGGCGCAAAATTCGCACAACAGGTTTATTGGCGCAGCATAAAAAACGCGCGTCAGATCACGCTTTGCCCGAAATGCCCAGCACGCGCGCTTCGGGCGCGCTGCCGTCCATCAGGGCCTGCGTCGTGCCGTCGTAATAGATGCGGCCGTCGACCACCAGCAGCGTGCGCGGCGCGATGCGTGCGGCGTCGTCGAGGTTGTGCGACACCATCAGCAGCGTCAGGTTGCGCTGTTCGCATACCGTCTGCAGCAGCTGCAGCATCTCGTTGCGCAGCGCCGGATCGAGCGCCGAGAAGGGTTCGTCGAGCAACAGGATCGGCCGTTGGCGAATCAAACAGCGCGCCAGCGCGGCGCGCTGACGCTGGCCGCCGGAAAGTTGCGACGGCAGGCGCTCCAGGTGCTCTTCCAGGCCGACCTGACGGGCGATATGCGCCCGCTGTTGGCGCTGTTGTTCAGTCAAGCGCAGACCGGGATCCAACCCCAGCCCGATGTTCTGCGCCACCGTCAGGTGCGCGAACAGGTTGTTCTCCTGAAACAGCATCGACACCGGCCGCTTGGCCGGCGGGGTGGCGGTGTGGTCTTCGCCGTTCAGCAGCAGCCGGCCGCTGGCCGCCGGCAGAAAACCGGCGATCAGGCTCAGCAAGGTGCTTTTACCGGCGCCGCTGGGGCCGAGCACCGCGACGCGCTCGCCCGGCTGGATGCGCAGATCAAAGCGCATCGGCAGGTGTTCATAGAGGTAGGTCAGTTTTTCAAGCGTCAGCATGGCGGCCCGGTAAGCGTTCAATCAGGGTAAACAACAGGAAGCACAGCAGCAGCAACAGCAGCGCGGTCACCGCCCCGTCGTTGCTGCGGTAGGCGCCAATCTGCTGATACAGGTAAAAAGGCAGGGTACGGAAATGCTCGTTGCCAAACAAGGCGACCACGCCGAAGTCGCCGATCGACAGCACGCAGGCGAAGGCCAGTGCCTGCGCCAGCGGGCGGCGCAGGGCGCGCAGCTCAATCAGCCGCAGCCGTTGCCAGCCGCGGATATCCAGCGACAGGCACAGCGGATTGTAACGTTCGGCGAGGTCGCGCATCGGGTTCTCCAACACCTTTAGCGCGTAGGGCACCGCCATCAGCGCATTGGTGAGGATCACCAGCGCATAGGGCGACTGCGGCAACCCAATTGTATCGCTCAGCAGCAGGAAGAAGCCGGTGGCCAGCACGATGCCCGGCATCGCCAGGATCACCATGCCGCTCAGCTCCAGCGCCTGGCCGCCGCGCAGCTGCTGCCGCAGTTTCAGCTCGCGGCTGCTCCACAGCAGCATCATCGTGAGCGCCACGCACAGCAGCCCGGCGCCGAGGGCGATGCGCAGCGACGTGAACAGCGCCTGCCACAGCACCGGCTGGCGCAGCACGCTGACAATGGCCTGATTGGCGCCGTCGGCGATCACCGCCAGCAGAGGCGGCAGCAGCAGCAGCAGGGCGGCGGCGATCAGCAGAAAATCGCTGATGCGCCGCCACAGGCTGTCTTCCGGATTGCGCCAGCGCTGGGCGTGGGTATGCCCCACCGGCAATGCCTGGCTCAGGCGCTGACTGATCAACACCAGCCCGAGACAACAGCCCAGCTGGATCAGCGCCAGCATGGCGGCACGCCCCAGATCGTAGTCGTAACTCAGCGCCTGGTAGATCGCCAGTTCGATGGTGGTGGCCTGCGGCCCGCCGCCCAGCGACAGCACGGTGGCGAAGCTGGCGAAGCACAGCATGAAGATCAGCGCGCCGCTCGGCAGGATCTGGCGACGCAGCGCCGGCCATTCGACGAAACGGAACTGCTGCCAGCCGTTCATACCCAGTTGGGCGGCCAGCTGGCGCTGCTCCACCGGAATGTTCTCCAGCGCCTGCAGCAACAGGCGGGTGGCCAGCGGCAGGTTAAAGAACAGGTGCGCCAGCAGAATGCCCTGCAGCCCGTAGGGCGAGAAGCCATACTCGACGCCCAGCCAGCCGCACAGCGTTGCCAGCCAGCCCTGGCGCCCATAGACGCTGAGCAGGCCGAACACCGCCACCAGCACCGGCAGCACCAGCGTCATGGCGCACAGCCGCAGCAGCAGCTGCCGGCCGGGGAAACGGCGGCGATAGAGCGCACGCGCCAGCAGAACGGCGGGCAGCACCGAAATCAGCGCCGACAACAGCGCCTGCCAGAAGGTGAAGCGCACCACGTGCCACAGGTAACTGTCCTGCCACAGGCCGCGCCAGTCGCTGTCCGGCGCGTGACGCCACAGTGAGCCCATCGCCAGTGCGGCGACCAGCAGGATCACGCCGGCGGCCAGCAGCCCCGGCCAGAGCCAGCGGGGGATCAGCGGCTGACGGCGGTTTGCCATGCCCGGATCCAACCGCCGCGTTGTTTGGCCACCTCTTCGGCGCTGTATTGCAGCGCGGTCTGCGGCACGTTCATCTGCTCAAAACCGACGGGCAGCGGGGTGTTGATCACCGGGTACATCCAGTTGCCGGTCGGGATGGTGTTCTGGAATGCCGGCGTCACCATGAACTGCATGAAGCGCTCGGCCAGCTCAGGCTGTTTGGCGGCTTTCAGCTTGCCCGCCACTTCCACCTGCAGGTAGTGGCCTTCGCTGAACGTGGCGGCGGCGTAAAGGTCTTTTTTCTCTTCGATCAGGTGATAGGCCGGAGACGTGGTGTAGCTGAGCACCAGGTCGCCTTCGCCTTTCAGGAACAGGCCGTAGGCCTCGCTCCAGCCTTTGGTGACGGTGACGGTCTTCTTCGCCAGCTGCTGCCAGGCGGCCGGCGCCTCGTCGCCATACACTTTTTGCATCCACAGCAGCAGGCCGAGCCCCGGCGTGCTGGTGCGCGGATCTTCGTAGATCACTTTCCAGTTGCGGTCGCCGCTGACCAGCTCCTGCAGGCTTTTCGGCGGGTTCTTCAGTTTTTCTTTGTTGTAGACGAAGGCGAAGTACCCGTAGTCGTAAGGCACGAAGGTCGCGTCCTGCCAGCCGCCCGGCACCGTCAGCTTGGCGGTGTCGACGCCGCTCGGCGCGAACAGGCCGGTTTGCTGCGCCGCCTGCAGCAGGTTGTTGTCCAGCCCCAGCACCACGTCGGCGGCGCTGTTTTTGCCTTCCATGCGCAGGCGGTTCAGCAGCGAGACGCCGTCTTCCAGCGCGACGAACTTCAGTTCACAGCCGCATTCGGCTTCGAAGGCTTTTTTCACCGCCGGGCCAGGGCCCCAGTCGGCGGCGAAGGAATCGTAGGTGTAAACCGTCAGCGTCGGCTTGGCGAACGCCGGCGCGGCGCACAGCAGCAATAAGCAGGGCAGATATTTTTTGACCACGTTGCACTCCTGAAAAATAAGGGGGCAAGGGCATCTGAGGGGGCGAGGCGGCGTCGCCGGTTCGCTGGGCTCAAATCCCTCCGCCGGTATTGACCGGATCAGGTTCGACGGGTGTGCTCTCAGCGGAAAATCGGGCTTATTAGGCGGCCCGGCTCTCCGCACCCCGTTGAGACGGCGCTATTGTAAAGATTAACCGACTTGGGCGAAAGGCGCTTATGTCTCCGGCGGGGCAAACCAGGCGGACTTGAAGTCGAACCAGCCGAGGGTGTTCATCCGCACGCCGCGCATGCTGCGCTGGCCGTGCAGCTGCAGCCAGTGGTGGAACAGCGGATGCAACTGGTGGTTGCTGACCAGACGCTGGCAGAACTCCGCCAGCGGCAAGCGGTTGGCGCGCCACAGCGCTGCGTCCTGCGCCAGATCTTCGTTCATGCAGTGCTGCATCAGCGGCAGTTCGTACAGCGTGGCGAACAGCGAAAACTCCAGCGGCAGATAGAAGTTGGCGCTGCCGAGCCACAGATCGCTGCGCGCGTCGCCCTGGTGCCAGGTGGCGTAATCCACGCTTTGCACGATCAGGCGGATGCCGTGCTGCGCCAGCAGCGGTTCAATCGCCTGGCGAATGGCGTGAAACTCCGAATGCTCATTGAAGTGGGTCATCGTCAGTTCGGTCAATCCCGCCGGTTTGGGTTGCTGCGCCAGCGCGCGGTTGTGGTGCCAGCGGGGCAGCAGGCCGTACGCCGGCGACCAGTAGCGCTGGTAGAGCGGCCCGGCGCGGCTCAGCAGCGAAATGGGGTTGATCAATTCGCACAGCCAGCTGCGAATGGCGGGGTCGGCGGCCCGCGGGGAGCGCTGATCGAACAGCAGGAAATAGCAGCCCTCTTCCAGTCGGCTTTCCAGTTCGTTTTTGCCGGTTTCATCGCCCTGCAGCTGCACGCCGGAGTGCACCAACTCTTCGGAGAACTCCGGCAGCACCCAGATGTTCACCTCGTCGATCAGCGCCCGGTAGCCGAAATAGTCGTCGAAGGCGTGGATCTTCATCTGGCTGGGAAGATTGCGCACCACGCGGTAGGGGCCGGTGCCGACCGGATGGCGGGCGAAATCCGGCAGTTCGCGCCATTCACGCGGGAGGATCATGGCCTGCACGCTGCCCAGCAGCCAGGGCAGCCAGTGGTCGGGGCTGTGCAGATGCACGTCGATAACGAACGGCGTCGGCGAGGTGACGCTTTCGATATGCGAGAACAGCGGTTGCGAGGTCAGACGCGAGAGGGAAGTGATGACGTCCGCCATCTCCAGCTCGCGGCCGTGATGAAAATGGATCGCCGGGCGCAGGTAAAACCGCCAATGCAAGGGCGTCAGCGCCTGCCAATGGTGGGACAGATCGGACTCCAGTTCCCCATTTTCCTCATTTATGCGCGTCAGGCCGTTGAAGATCTGGCGCGCCAAATGGGTTTCCGAACGCCGCAGCGCCGAGCCGGGCAGCAGGTTGTACAACTGCCGGTAGTAGAGCACCCGCAGGATGTGTTTCCCCTGGCGGAAGCTGCGCCCCAGCTGCGACAGCAGCATCTGGCGCACCACGTTTTTGTCGCCCACCAGTTGCACCAGCTGATCGATGCGATCCTGTTCCAGCAACTCCTCGGCCCGCTGTTGCTGCAGCGCCAGGCCGGTGTAGTGGAAGGTTAGCCGCGAACGCTTGCCGCGCCCCGACTCCGCCTGCCAGGTGAGCCAGCCTTCACGCTGCATGGCGCTCAGCAGGGAGCGCACGTGGCGCCGCGAGCAGCTGAGCACCTCCGCCAGATCCTGCAGCGTGGTGTCGGTGGTTTCACCGTGGCAGCGCTGCCACAGGCGGATGAACTGCTGCTGCAATCTGGACGTGGACATAAAAGAGGAACACTCCCGCTTCAACTCGTCAATTTTTCTTTCCCTATATTACGCCGATAATTTTCATCAATGAAAGGGGAGGGCGTAATCATGAAAGCTTTCTTATCCAAATCGTTCTATCAGCGCTATTTCAGCGCGGTCCGCCGCCAGCGCGCCGACTGGCTGAGCGTGGTGCCCGAACAGGCGCGGCTGGCGATGCTGGCGCATCTGACGCAATGGGACATTAAAGAGATGACCGATAAGCAGTATCGCGAGCACCTGTAGGGGCTGCGGCAACAAGTTTCTGAGTAATGGTGTTGTTTCACCAGCCAGTGGGGCGACCCACTGGTTTTTTTATGCGCGGTCATGGCGATGCGCTTGCTTTTTCCTCGCCGTGGCCTAAGGTTCTTTCTTCTGCTTTGAGGTCAGGGAAGACGATATGCAACGCCTGAGCCGGTTGTCACTGCGCATTAACCCCATCTTCGCCGCCTTCCTGCTGATCGCTTTTCTCTCCGGCATCGCCGGCGCGTTGCTGACGCCGACGCTCAGTCTGTTTCTGACCACCGAAGTCAAAGTGCGGCCGCTGTGGGTCGGGCTGTTTTACACCGCCAACGCGGTGGCCGGCATCGTGGTCAGCTTCCTGCTGGCCAAACGTTCCGACACCCGCGGCGATCGGCGCAGGCTGATCCTGCTGTGCTGCCTGATGGCGGTCGGCAACTGCCTGCTGTTCGCCTTTAACCGCGATTACCTGACGCTGATCACCGCCGGGGTGCTGATGTCCGCCGTTGCCAACACCGCCATGCCGCAAATTTTCGCGTTGGCGCGGGAATACGCCGACAGCGAGGCGCGTGAAGTGGTGATGTTCAGCTCGGTGATGCGCGCCCAGCTTTCGCTGGCGTGGGTGATCGGTCCGCCGCTGTCGTTTGCGCTGGCGCTGAACTACGGGTTCACCGTGATGTTCCTGATCGCCGCCGCCACCTTCGCGGTTTGCGTGCTGCTGGTGGGATTTATGCTGCCTTCGGTGCCGCGTGCGGCGGAGAATGGGGGGCTGCAGGGCGGGATGTCTGCGCCGATCGCGCCCGCCAGCGCCTGGCGCAATCGCGATGTGCGGCTGCTGTTCATCGTTTCGATGCTGATGTGGACCTGCAATACCTTGTATATCATCGATATGCCGCTGTATATCACCGCCGATCTCGGGTTGCCGGAAGGGCTGGCCGGGGTGCTGATGGGCACTGCCGCCGGGTTGGAAATCCCGGCAATGCTACTGGCCGGTTATTACGTCAAACGCTTCGGCAAGCGCAACATGATGCTGCTGGCGGTGGCGGCGGGCGTGCTGTTTTATCTCGGGCTGACGGTGTTGGCGACCAAGCCGGCCCTGATCGCGCTGCAGCTGCTTAACGCGGTGTTTATCGGCATCGTCGCCGGTATCGGCATGCTCTATTTTCAGGATTTGATGCCGGGCCGGCCGGGCGCCGCCACCACGCTGTTCACCAACAGCATCTCTACCGGGGTGATCCTGGCCGGGGTGCTGCAGGGCGCGCTGGTGGAGAATTTCGGTCATGGTTCGGTGTATTGGATGGCGGCGCTGCTGGCGCTGGCGGCGCTCGGGATGAGCGCCAAAGTGCGTGAAGTGTGAGGTTAAACGACGGCATTCTTGATGCAAGTCATTGAGAAGGCTAAGCCGGACGCTCAAGCTGAAGGCATATGGCGCGCGATCGCTGCGCCCACGCCCATCTCGCTATTGAGATGCCGCCCTGTCGTTTAGAACAGTGGGAACGTTATGGATAAACTCACACCGCTCAAACCGCTTCCTTCCCTGTGCGCCCTTGGCGCCACGCTGATTATCTGGTTCCTCATTCCCGTGCCGGAGGGCGTTGCGCCCAACGCCTGGCAACTGCTGGCGCTGTTTATCGGCACCATCATCGCCATCATCGGCAAGGCGATGCCGATCGGCGCGGTTTCGGTGATCGCCATCGCTCTGGTGGCAGTGACCGGCGTCACCAATCCGGGCAAGCCGGGCGCCGCGCTGGACGATGCGCTCAGCGGCTTCTCCAACCAGCTGATCTGGCTGATCGGCTTTTCGATCATGATTTCCCTCAGCCTGAACAAAACCGGGCTGGGCGCGCGCATCGGCTATTACTTTATTTCGCTGTTCGGCAAGAAGACGCTGGGCATCGCTTACGCGCTGACGCTGGCGGAAACCACGCTGGCGCCGGTGACGCCGAGCAACACCGCGCGCGGCGGCGGCATCATTCACCCGATCATGAAGTCGATCGCCGACAGCTTCGGCTCCAAACCCGAGCTCAATACCTCCGGCAAAATCGGCCGCTACCTGTCGTTGGTAAACTACAATATCAACCCGATCACCTCGGCGATGTTTATCACCGCCACCGCGCCTAACCCGTTGATCGTCAGCCTGATCGCCAAAGGCACCCATGGCAGCTTCGAGCTGTCCTGGTCGATGTGGGCGGTCGCCGCCCTGGTGCCGGGGCTGTGTTCGCTGCTAGTGATGCCGCTGGTCATCTACCTGCTGTATCCGCCGGAGGTGAAAAGCACGCCGGACGCGCCGCGCTTCGCGCGCGAAAAACTGCAGACGCTGGGGCCGGTGACGCTGCCGGAGAAAATTACTCTCGGGGTGTTCGCGCTGCTGTTGGTGCTGTGGGCCGGCATTCCGGCGATGATTTTCGGCCCGGCGCTGGCGGTCAATCCCACTACCGCGGCGCTGATCGGCCTGGCGGTGCTGCTGGCTACCGGGGTGCTGAGCTGGGAGGATGTGCTGAAGCATAAAGGGGCCTGGGACACCGTGGTGTGGTTCTCGGCGCTGGTGATGATGGCCAGCTTCCTCGGCAAGCTGGGGCTGATCGGCTGGCTGTCGCAAACCGTCGGCAACGGCATCGACCGTATGGGCATGAGCTGGGTGGGCGGTACGATCTTGCTGACCCTCATCTATTTGTATTCACACTATTTCTTCGCCAGCACCACCGCGCACGTGACGGCGATGTTCGCCGCCTTCTTCGCCGCCGGCATCGCGCTCGGGGCGCCGCCGGCGTTGCTGGGCCTGATCCTGGCGTTCTCTTCTTCGCTGATGATGTCGCTGACCCATTACGGCACCGGCACCGCGCCGATCGTCTTTGGCTCCGGCTATGTGACGCTGGGGGAGTGGTGGAAAGCGGGATGGGTGATGAGCGTGGTTAACCTGCTGATCTGGATGCTGATCGGCGGGGCATGGTGGAAGCTGCTGGGCTACTGGTGAGGAAAGAATTCACCCGCCGGGCGGCGGGTGAATTGAAGGGGATTAATTCAGAAACGCCGGCTGCTGCGCTTCGTAGCGGGAGATGTCCGCTTCGTGCTGCAGCGTCAGGCCGATGCTGTCCAGCCCGTTGATCATGCAGTGGCGGCGGAAGCTGTCGATTTCGAACGGATAGCTTTTGCCGCCGGCGTTGACCGTCTGGTTCTCCAGATCCACCACGAACTCCGTCCCCTCGTTGGCGTCCACCAGTTTGAACAGCTCGTCCACCTGCTGCTCGCTCAGCGTCACCGGCAACAGCTGGTTGTTGAACGAGTTGCCGTAGAAATCCTGTTGGGGCAGCCCGAAGAGTACCCGTC
>NZ_JVEL01000259.1:0-5755 GCF_001076875.1 Serratia sp. 506_PEND | reverse complement strand
CCTTTCCAGGTGGCGGCAAAATGTGAGGTGGTTAATCGACGATAGTGATCCCGTCTTTTAGCGCTGCGTTCTTGCCGGTGATATCCAGCGAATCGAATGCATCGCGCTTCATGGTTTTCTGCCCTGCCTGGTGCTGCGATTGCTGCGAACCTCCACCCGAATTACCAGAAGCCTTAAGGATGTGATCCTTCTGCGGGTACTGCTCCACCAAAAACTCCAGCGCCTCGTCGAAATCGGCCAGTTCGCCCGGCTTAGCCCGCGAGTAAACTTTATTGCCGGAAGGGTCATAGGCAACAACCTTGCCCTCTTCGATTTTGAAGGACTGCCCAAAGCGCGCCTGAACAAAATCAGCCGGGATCGCCATTTTATCGGTGATGAATTTGGAGCCAGAGAAACGGCCGCCGATCATCTCCTTGTAGAGCTGATCCTGCAGGGTCTTGTTCTGATTTGTTGCTTCGTCCAGTTGGGCCTGGAACGACTTGGTGATTTCAGCCTTCACTTGATCCACTGCACCTGCGTCGATCAGCTTTTTCTGGTCGATTTTGGTTACCAGTTCGAGCGCCTCTATTGCTTTAGCCGGATCAGTAATACCGGCAAATTTAGCCAGATTAGCTTCGGCACTTTCTTTTGCCTCTCGGTGCGATTTTGCCTCACCATTTAAAGAGGCAATCTTTCCGATAGCCTGGGAAGCATCGAATCCAATTTCTTTTCCGTCATCATGGACATAAATTGGATTGCCTTTGTCATCGATAGCAGCCAGTTTTTGCCCATTAACTTCAACGATTTTCAATTTCATGTTGTTACCTTTGATGTAGTCATCCGACTGTTCACCGCTTTGCATCCGCTCGGCGGCAGAAATAAAAAAACCACCCAAAGGTGGTCGCTATAGTCCGGCATCCGAAAACGCCCGTTCATCAATTTCTCGCAGCTGTTGCAGGCTTAGCCACTCCCCTTTGTCGGAGAAGAATTCCGCCGGCCGCATACCGCCGTCACGCATCAAGCGTGCGCGGGTTTCGCCCAATACCTCCACCTGGCGCCGGTAGGGCTGACGTTGGAGCCAGTCCCGATAATTGGTTTCCGCCGGCACCTGGCCATCCATACTGGCGCGCGTGCCCGCCGGCATTTCATCGGCATCGATACCCAGCGCTCGCCACGATTTCACCACCAGCGTTTCCACTGACCGGCAACAGAAATGGATCCGCCCCGGCCCGGCGCCATAAGGCACCCTGTGGCCGATGGGTTTGTTGTCCAGCGTGTAGCGCAGGCGATCGCGCACGATGCAGGTCGGCGTCGTCTTGTTATCGAGGGTTGCCAGCCATTGCTTGCAGTCGATAACGTCGGCGTTGGCCTGGGCGAATTCCGTGCGCGCTACAGCCGCCATATGGCTGACGGCGGTTTTTATCACGCTGGTTGCATTGGCCCGGCCAGTTTGCAAAACACCGTCCTGATAATTTCGGGCGCGAGTGCCGCGGATCCGGCGATAAATCTGGTCCGTCGTTTCACCCTGCAGATAACCCTGGCTCACAGCGTTACTGATGCGCTGGAGTCGGTCGCTTTCCAACTTGCCGGCCCATTCGCTGAGCAAACGCCCCTGAAACGGCCGCGCCACCGCTGCGGCGTAAACTTGCTGCGGTGTCAGGCTGATAAGCGGGTAACGCTGTTTCACCAGGTCGGGCAGCAGAGAATCAAACAGGCTGAACTGAAAACCGCCTTCATACCCGATAAAATCGCCCAGCTCGTCGCTCAGTGCCCCATAAAGCCGCTGGTAAACCTGCCGGTTGATATCCCGCACGCCGCCCAGCAGTGAGTCAAGGCGGCGAACCGTGAAGCTCTGCGGGTCTAGGTCATCCAGCGCCATCAGCAATTTTGATGACAGCTCCGCATCGGCCTGGTTGAGGATCTTTACCATCCGCTGGGCAATACCAGTCGAGTAACGAGAAACGAAGAGTGCGTGTGCCAAGGTTTCATCTAGCAAGCGATCATTAACCTTTCCCATCGCTACTCCTCCTTGATTAAATCAGGAGGTCGATTTATCAACACATCCATTACCTCTTCAGGATTCGCGTCTGGGTCAATGATACGAAGCCGCTGGTAAGCGCGCACAGCATCAATAAAGCGAATGTCTCCACCCTGCCGTAATGACTGGATCGCCAACGCTGATTGTGCGTCAACAGATTGCGTTTCCGTCTCCAGTTCGGTGCGTACATCAACATTACCGCCCGAAGGCAAGCCCAGCCATTCGGCCATTATTTGCAGGATATTATCGAGAGCATCTTCGAGGGAACTCGCCATCGTGAATAGTGGCGAGTTCTCCTGCATTTTTTCTTCGTTAGTCTGATCGACCGATTTTGTGGAGGTATTTTCTGCGCGCAATAATTTGGCGCCAGCCTGCCGCATTTGTTGTTCAAGATCGTCAATGGAGGTTTTTCCGGCTCCGATAGCTGAGCCTGTATGCTCGGTGTACTCGATCCCTTGTTTTTGCCTATCTTCAAAACGCGCGGCACTTGATGCACCAACGGTTAACTCTTGCCCTTCTTCAAGGCCATAAACACTGAGGATCGGCACCCGGGCGACATGCAGAATGTTGTCCTGCTCACTTTGGCTTTGCCAGTGCTTGATGTTCAGCAATGCCAGATTTAGTAGCGGTGGGGAACCCCGCATAAATCCCGTGCGTTTGGTGTAGAACGTCACCAGAGGGATATCATCACGGCTGGTTTCCCACTCCTCGAAAATAGCCCAAACGCTCTCACCAGAATCGCCTTTGCTTTTTCGGTAAATTTCCACCTTTCGGGGCATGATGTGGCGAATCTGCTCAACTTTTGTCTGCCCGTAATCATCACTATCAACGATGATCACCTCTTTGATGCGTAAGTCGGTCAGCACAACCTTTCCCTTCACCACTTTCGACTTCCAGCCAATCACCTGGCGAGGATTGAGCATGGTGACGTATGGGCGGCTACCTGCTGCCTTCTCATCGGCCTTCGTTTTTACCTCATCCTTGTTCACGCGAGGAAAATCGACCAGCGCATGAGCCAGACCATACTGAAACCCGATAGAAAAGAATTCTTGCGCCCATACATCAAGCCTATTTCCTTCCAGATCGATATTTGGTGTGAGTTTTTTTATCTGCTCAGGCGTTTCGTCGCTTAAAACGGTCGGCTCAGCAAACACGCGGCCAATATCCTGCTTTATTGTTTCCTCATAGGCAGGAAGCAATGTTGCAACAGCCAGCCGTTTTTTATAATCCTCCTTGTCTTCATTCGGCCAGCGTGGCAGATATGTTTCGCCCAGCCTGCGCATATAAAGCGTGCCGCCCATCAACGCATCGTTAATGTCCCAGGCTTCGACCATATCGTTATAATCAAGATTAGGTGTTGAAATATCAGGCATGGTGATTACATCCGTAATTTGGTGACCTTTCCGGCAGGTTTAACAATGGGGAACTGTTTCTGGATAAAATAACCGGCGCCATCGTTGGGGTGGTCATTGTCGGATTTTTTATCCGGCTCACCGGTTTTTTCATCCCAGATTTGCTGCTCCAAGCATTCGGTATAAATCGGGCAACGCTTCACATTGACCTTATAGCGACGTTCACCACTCCCATTACAAAACATCGCATTCATCGCATTAATTCGATCTTTCACTGGAGGGTTAGCAGCATTCACCACCACATTAAACCCAGCCTGCTTTAGCTGAGCGATATCTGTCAGGCTGGCATT
This sequence comes from Serratia sp. 506_PEND, assembly GCF_001076875.1. Lineage (NCBI taxonomy): Bacteria > Pseudomonadati > Pseudomonadota > Gammaproteobacteria > Enterobacterales > Yersiniaceae > Serratia > Serratia sp. 506_PEND. The sequence continues at coordinate 2,036 of NZ_JVEL01000259.1, read as the reverse complement.
GCTGGATTTTCGCGAATCACCCGACGCATCCGGGTAGATGTAAATTTCTCGCACCTTACGATAATCGGCGCCATCGTAAAGCCAGAAACGCTCCTTGATAATGCGGATCATGTCGGGGGTGTCGTACGCGTTGATGATTTCGTTAACCGCACACGGCAGCCCCAGGCGCAGAACGTGAACGATGCCGGCCATCTTGCCGACGTTGAAGTCCATCCCGATATAAAGCGGCTCGCCGGGCTGCTCCACCTCGTCGCAGTTGTTCAAACGGCGATCGAACTGGTGGTAAATGGTGCCGCTCGTCAGGTTGGTAAACTGTCCGCGCAGGTAGGCTTTAATCAGCTCCGGCGGATAGCTCCCCATCAGCGAGGGAATGTAGTCCGGCGGCAGGTTCTTTTCGTTGTCGAACGTCGACGCCTGCACTAGGCCGTACAGCGTCGCCAGCTCTGGTTTGTCGCGTACCTCTTTGACGAACTGGAGCCAAACGAATTTAAACCCCTCCGGCGTCGTAGTGACGTCAATCCCGTTGCGCAGACCGTCCACCTTGTAACGCATACGCGCGATGATTTTCCGCCAGGCTTTCTGCGCCTTCTCTTTTTTCATCACGTCGAGCTCGTCGATCAGCGCGTTACCGATTTTAAAACCGACAATAGTTTCCGGCTTTTCCATCGAGCGGCAGATCGTCGTTCCGCGGTACTGCCGGCCGGCGTAGAAATGCACCTCTTTGTTGCTCTCGTTGATCTGGACGCGCATCCCCCAATCGTGCGCCACTTCCTCGACCGTCGGGTAAAAAATATCGCGGATCTGCGGATAAGTCGGCGCAAAGTAGCCCTGGTTGATGCGGGGAAACTCCCACATGCCCTTGCAGATACCGCCGCACCCTACCCACGTTTTGCCAGAACCGAACCCGGCGACGTAGGCTTTGAGCTTGTGCGGCATCGCCAGAAAACGAGCCTGAGGAATATTAAGCGTCGGCGCTATCATCATCCCTCCTGGCGTCTACCACGTTGATGTTGATCGCCACCGGCTTCGGCGTGTCGTTGTCGTCATCGTCGGCCAGTTCTTTACCCAGCTTTTCAACCTCGAGCTGCCGACGTTCGATTTCAGCCTGCTGCAGCCTCTGCGTAAACTCGCTATCAGCCAAGCCCAGACGTTTCATCACAGCTTCGAACATTTTTTCACGACTGATTGCCGTGATTTCCACGCCGTTTTTCCCGACCTTCGTACCGGAATACGCCAGACGGGCAATGCCAGATAATTTTCGGGTGTCCGGGAAGTAAGCGCGGCCTATGCCGTCTCCGTTGCAGTGCGGGCAAGCTGGGTTAGGCTCCCTGTTGTGGTCGTAGCCATAGCCGCCCTTGTCTGGTGGTTCCGGCTTGTTCCTGGCCTTGGCCTCTTCGCATTTTTCATCATGCTCGATTGAATCCCGCCACTGGTAGTGGTGTCCGAATCCCCAACAATGCCGGCAGGCGCCGCGGCGGTACTGCGAAATCTCGTTCGCGTCGAACGTGGCCAGCTGCCACATTTTTTCGAGCACTTCATCAGCGTTTGCCAGGGTGCGCGATACCGATGCAACCAGTTGGCTATCGATGGCCCGTTTAACGTTAGGATTCGTCAGAAGCTGACGGCCATAGTTTGGGTCGCTGTAACCGGCCCGCTCAGCGGCGGCAGTGGCGTTCTGATCAATCAGGTATTCCGCTACGAAAAGGCTTTGCTGTGGTGATAAGCCTGATTCCGATATCAGCTCTTCTGCGCTGAGTTTGGGATCCGTCTTGGTACGCACCTTTGATTTTTGCGTACCGCTTTTGCGTACCTGCGTACCTTTTTGCGTACCGCCCTTTCCCTTGCGTACCCAGCCATGTTTTTTGGCGCGCTTCCTGATTGCCCCCTCACTGATGCCGTATATCTCTGCCAGGTCGCGGAGAGAAAGTTGACCGGCACAGTAATCGCGCTCGAGGCCGCTTTCTTCCGGTTGTGACATAGCATTCTCCATAAAAAAAGCCATCAGCCTGCCGGTGCGCTGGGTGCGCGGTGGGTGC
>NZ_JVEL01000258.1:0-323 GCF_001076875.1 Serratia sp. 506_PEND | reverse complement strand
CGTCGAGGGCCATAAAGGATTTTGCATACATCGTGGTGTTCCTCACCACCAGACGACACGCAGGCGTCAGCCGTCCCGGTGCGGGCAGCGCAGGCAGGGTGCGAATGGCAGGTCAGTTAAGCGTTAGCGGGTCGGTACCGGCGATGGCCGGTCCAGGACTACCGAAAGGTTACGGTTGCGCAGGGGCGCCGGAGGGACGAAAACACACGGGACAGGGTTTGATACCACAGTACCGTCGCTGGCAACGGGGGCACGTCCAGCGTGGAGGAATTGTCCATGGCTGAGTACGGCGTCGTTTTTCCATTCAGATATCCCCTCTGCTC
>NZ_JVEL01000257.1:0-977 GCF_001076875.1 Serratia sp. 506_PEND | reverse complement strand
GGTGCACATCTGAAGTGACGCCGGCCGGGGTGTAGCCCGACCGGCGTTAGCGGTAGAAAGGATTAACGATACAGATCGTCGCGCGAGTAGGGTTCAATCTCCCCTTCCTTGCGCGTCTTCAGCAGTTTGAGGATCCAGGTGTACTGCTCCGGATTCGGGCCCACCAGGTTTTCCACTTCTTCATTCATACGGCGGGCAATCCGTGGGTCATCAGCGTCGGCCAGATCGTCCATCGGCTCGCGAATATAGATATCCAGCATGCTGGTTTTGCCGTCGTACACCGGGAACAACGGCACGATCGCCGCACGGCATACCTTCATCAGCCGTCCGACCGCCGGCAAGGTCGCCTTATAGGTGGCAAAGAAGTCGACAAACTCGCTGTGCTCAGCGCCGTGATCCTGATCGGGCAGATAATAACCCCAATACCCCTGGCGAACTGAACTGATAAACGGTTTGATGCCGTCATTGCGCGCGTGCATGCGGCCGCCGAATTTACGACGCACGGCATTCCACAGGTAGTCGATCAGCTGATTGCGCTGGTTGTGGAACATCGCCGCCATCGGTTGGCCGCGCGCGGCCATCAACATCGCCGGCACATCTACCGCCCAGCCATGAGGCACCAGAAAAATCACGTTGCGCCCTTCCGCCCGGATCTTGTCCAACACCTCTTCACCGTGCCAACGCACGCGCTTGAGCACTTTCTCGGGCTTGGTGCAGGCCAATTCCGCCATCAGCACCATCGACTGCGGCGCGCAGGCGAACATCTGGTCGATAATGTGCTCGCGTTCGCTTTCCGGCAATTCCGGCAAGCAATACAGCAGGTTGATGCGGGCACGACGGCGCGCGCCTTTCGCCAGCTTGCCGGCCAGTTTGCCGACCGCCCCCAGCACCGGATCGCGCAGGCGCGCAGGCACCAGCGAAACGCCGGCCATCAGGCCGGTTCCCAACCACACGCCCCAGTAGCGCGGATATAAAAA
>NZ_JVEL01000256.1:0-22308 GCF_001076875.1 Serratia sp. 506_PEND | reverse complement strand
GTTGAAAAACGTACTGCAATTATACACGGCGAGCGATAACCGCTATCGCCTGGGGAAAAGAATAATAGTAGCATGATTTTACATGACTTTTTTTCTTTCTTTACGCGGGCGACAATGCACTCGCGGGGCTTGTTCACCTGAAGCCACCGACAATAAACAGGATCTTACACCTATTTATCCACAGATTTATGGGATAACCCAAATTTTTACCGATCACTGGTTCAATTTACAGCCTTGACTCAGGCGGGTTTTTACGAATTTGTCCGTTTTGTGCGTAACTTGCCCGGATAATCTGTGGATAAAAACGGCGTTGGTGGATCTTTCGCCAGGGTAAGATCCTTACCGTGCATAGATCACATTTTTGTCCTGTGTATCACTGCGAGATATTGCTTAACTATATGTTTTTAGTCTTAATATTTGTTTTTAGGTATGAGGGCGGATTTTAGGGGACGAGAGTTTTACCGGCTTATCCCTCGAGTTCTGCACACACCTATCCACAGAAAAAGTGAATAAAACCGGTCTGAAAGGCTGGGGTATGTTTATAACTTTGCCAATATCTGTGAGTTATCCCAATGTTATCCGGCCCGCAGCGCCGTAAAGCAGTGGTTTACCGCCTGTAGCTTGTGTGAAACAATCAGGACATCTATGCGAATTTAAGCTTATCGAGGTAGTCCGGTGATCGATGATGATGGCTACCGCCCGAATGTTGGTATCGTAATCTGTAATCGTCAGGGGCAGGTCTTATGGGCCCGCCGTTACGGTCAGCACTCCTGGCAGTTTCCCCAAGGTGGGATTAACCCTGGCGAAACTGCGGAGCAGGCGATGTACCGTGAGCTGTTCGAAGAAGTGGGGCTGAGTAAAAAGGATGTGCGCATCCTGGCTTCGACCCGCAACTGGTTGCGCTATAAATTGCCGAAACGTTTGGTGCGTTGGGACACAAAGCCGGTTTGTATCGGCCAAAAGCAAAAATGGTTTTTGTTGCAGCTACTGTGCAATGACGCTGATATCAATATGCAGCGCAGCAGCACGCCGGAGTTCGACGGTTGGCGCTGGGTGAGCTTCTGGTATCCGGTGCGCCAGGTGGTGTCGTTCAAACGCGACGTCTACCGCCGGGTGATGAAAGAATTCGCCGTGACCGTGATGCCGATGCAAGAGCAGGCGGCGCCGCGGCAGGCTCCCGCTTATCGCCGAAAGAGAGGTTAAGTTAAGCCGACTATGCTCACGCGCTTGCGAGAAATTGTAGAGAAGGTGGCCGCGGCGGCCAGTCTGACGGATGCGCTGGATCTGCTGGTCAATGAAACCTGTCTGGCGATGGACACCGAAGTGTGTTCCATCTACCTGGCGGACAACGATCGCCGCTGCTACTACCTGATGGCCACGCGCGGGCTGAAAAAGCCGCGTGGGCGCACTATCGCATTGGCGTTTGACGAGGGCGTCGTCGGGTTGGTCGGCCGCCGAGCCGAGCCTATCAACCTGGCCGATGCCCAAAGCCACCCCAGTTTCAAATACGTTCCGCAGGTGAAAGAGGATCGTTTCCGATCCTTCCTCGGGGTGCCGATCATTCATCGGCGCCAACTGCTGGGGGTGCTGGTGGTGCAGCAGCGCGAGCTGCGCCAGTTCGATGAAAGCGAAGAGTCTTTCATGGTCACCCTGGCCACGCAGATGGCCGGGATCTTGTCACAGTCGCAGCTCAACGCCATTTTCGGCCAGTATCGCCAAACGCGCGTGCGCGCGCTGGCGGCCTCGCCCGGCGTGGCGGTGGCTGAAGGGTGGCAGGACAGTAGCCAGCCTTCGCTCGATCAGGTTTACCGCGCGTCGACGCTGGACACCGCCAGCGAGCGCGAGCGCCTGACGCTGGCGCTGGAAGAGGCCGGCGCGGAGTTTCGCCGCTTCAGCAAGCGTTTTGCCGCCAGCTCGCAAAAAGAGAGCGCGGCGATCTTCGATCTTTATTCTCACCTGTTAAACGACGCCCGCCTCAAGCGCGAACTGTTCGCCGAAATCGACAACGGCTCGGTGGCGGAGTGGGCGGTGAAACAGGTGATAGAAGCCTTTGCCGAACAGTTCGCCAAACTGCAGGACACCTACATGCGCGAGCGCGGCAGCGATCTGCGCGCGCTGGGCCAGCGCCTGCTGTTCCACCTCGATGACACCACCCAGGGCGCCACCCAGTGGCCGGCGCGTTTTGTGCTGGTGGCGGATGAGCTGACCGCGACATTGCTGGCCGAAGTGCCGCAGGATCGCCTGGTCGGCGTGGTGGTGCGCGACGGCGCCGCCAACTCGCATGCGGCGATTTTGGTGCGGGCGATGGGGGTGCCGACGGTGATGGGCGCCGACATCCAGCCTTCTCTGCTCAGCCAGCGGTTGCTGATCGTCGATGGGTATCGCGGTGAACTGTTGGTCGATCCTGAACCGGTGCTGGTGCAGGAATATCAACGGCTGATCAGCGAAGAGCTGGAGTTGAGCAAGCTGGCGGAAGACGACGTCGAGCAACCGGCGCAGCTGAAAAGCGGCGAGCGTATCCAGGTGATGCTGAACGCCGGCCTCAGCCCGGAACATGAACAACTGTTGGGCGGCCGAGTGGATGGCGTGGGGTTGTACCGCACCGAAATCCCGTTCATGTTGCAAAGCGGTTTCCCCTCCGAAGAAGAACAGGTCGCGCAGTATCAAGGCATGCTGCAGCTTTATCCGAGCAAGCCGGTTACGCTGCGCACCCTGGATATCGGCGCCGACAAGCAACTGCCCTATATGCCGATCAGCGAAGAGAACCCTTGCCTGGGGTGGCGCGGCATCCGCATCACTCTGGATCAGCCGGAGATCTTTTTGATTCAGGTACGCGCCATGCTGCGCGCCAATGCCGGCACCGGCAACCTGGGTATTTTGCTGCCGATGATCACCAGCCTTGAAGAGGTCGACGAAGCTAAACGCCTGATTGACCGAGCCGGGCGCGAGGTGGAAGAGGTGCTCGGCTACGCGATCCCGAAACCGAAAATCGGCGTGATGCTGGAAGTGCCATCGATGATTTTCCTGATCCCGCATTTGGCCGGGCGCGTTGATTTCATTTCGGTCGGCACCAACGACTTGACCCAGTACCTGCTGGCGGTGGATCGCAATAACACGCGGGTCGCCGCGCTGTATGACAGTTTGCATCCCGCGATGTTGCAGGTGCTGAACTTGATCGCCGAGCAGGGGAAAGCGGCCGGGCTGCAGCTTAGCCTCTGCGGTGAGTTGGCCGGCGATCCCATGGGCGCGCTGTTGCTGGTGGGCATGGGCTATCGCAATCTGAGCATGAATGGCCGCAGCGTGGCGCGCATCAAATACCTGCTGCGACATATCGACCTGGCTGACGCCGAAATGCTGGCTCACCGGGTGTTGAACACCCAGATGACCACCGAAGTGCGCCATCTGGTGGCGGCGTTTATGGAGCGGCGCGGCATGGGCGGGCTGATCCGCGGGGGCCGATAACCGCCGCGCGGTGTGATTTTTTTACAGAACTTTTCCCGCCCTGCCGGACCGGACCGCGCTAAGCCTATGTTATGATGCGCAACCTCAGCGCGGCGCATGCTCGTCGCCTTGCAGACCGCAGCGGCCAATGCCGCCGTTTGCAAGGCGCGGGATAATCTCCGTCGCCGCTTGGCACCTGCCGCCCCCGCATGGGGAAAAATAACAGACATGTTGTGGTGATAGATGAGCAATAGCTATCTGGCGTTTCCTAAATTTGATCCGGTCATTTTCTCCATTGGCCCGGTTTCTCTGCATTGGTACGGCCTGATGTACCTGGTCGGCTTCGTTTTTGCCATGTGGCTGGCGGTGCGTCGCGCCAACAAGCCGGGCAGCGGCTGGACCAAAGACGAAGTGGAAAACCTGCTCTACGCCGGCTTCTTGGGCGTATTCGTCGGCGGCCGCGTCGGTTATGTGCTGTTCTACAACCTGCCGCTGTTCCTGGATAACCCGCTCTATCTGTTCAAGGTCTGGGATGGCGGCATGTCGTTCCACGGCGGCTTGATGGGGGTGATTCTGGTGATGTTCTGGTTCGCTCGCCGCACCAAACGCACCTTCTTCCAGGTTTCCGATTTTATCGCGCCATTGATCCCATTCGGCCTGGGCGCCGGCCGCCTCGGCAACTTTATCAACGGCGAACTGTGGGGCCGCGTGACCACCGATACCCCTTGGGCGATGTTGTTCCCAAGTTCGCGCAGCGAAGACGTAGCCCTCGCCGCCGCCGATCCCTCTTTGTTGCCGTTGCTGAATCAGTACGGCGTACTGCCGCGCCACCCGTCGCAGCTGTATGAACTGCTGCTGGAAGGCGTGGTGCTGTTTATCATTCTGAACCTGTTTATTCGCAAGCCGCGGCCGATGGGCGCCGTATCAGGCCTGTTCCTGATCGGGTATGGCGCATTCCGCATCATCGTTGAAGCGTTCCGCCAGCCGGATGCCCAGCTCGGCCTGTTCGACGGCGTGATCAGCATGGGGCAGATCCTGTCTATCCCGATGGTGGTGGCCGGTATTATTATGATGATTTGGGCGTACCGTCGTCGCCCACAGCAACAACTGTCGTGAGGAACAAATGAAACAGTATCTGGATTTGATGAATAAGGTGCTCGCCGAGGGCACCCCTAAAGCCGACCGTACCGGCACTGGCACATTGTCGATTTTCGGCCACCAGATGCGTTTCAACTTGCAGGAAGGTTTCCCGTTGGTGACCACCAAGAAATGTCATCTGCGTTCGATCATTCATGAGCTGTTATGGTTCCTGAACGGCGATACCAACATCGCCTACCTGCGTGACAACAAGGTCACCATTTGGGACGAGTGGGCCGATGAAAACGGCGATCTCGGCCCGGTGTACGGCAAACAGTGGCGCGCCTGGGGCGCAGCGGACGGCCGTCAGATCGATCAGCTGAGCAACGTGCTCCAACAGCTGAAGCAAGATCCGGATTCGCGTCGCATCATTGTTTCCGCCTGGAACGTCGGCGAGCTGGATCAGATGGCGTTGGCGCCGTGCCACGCGTTCTTCCAGTTCTACGTGGCGGACGGCAAGCTTTCTTGCCAGCTGTACCAGCGTTCCTGCGACGTTTTCCTCGGCCTGCCGTTCAACATCGCCAGCTACGCGCTGTTGGTGCACATGATGGCGCAGCAGTGCGATCTGGAAGTGGGCGACTTCGTCTGGACCGGCGGCGATACCCACCTGTACAGCAACCACATGGAACAGACTCAGCTGCAGCTGACGCGTGAACCGCGTCCGTTGCCGAAACTGGTGATCAAACGCAAACCGGCTTCACTGTTCGTTTACCGTTTCGAAGACTTCGAGATCGAAGGTTACGATCCGCACCCGGCCATCAAGGCGCCGGTCGCGATCTGACCTTAACCGCATCACACCAGGGGCGCAGCGATTGCGCCCCTTTTTTTATCCGCATTGCGTACCGCGCCGCATTTTTTTGTCGCCGTCTGCCATCGTAGAGAAAACATTGCGCAGCTTGCCGCAGCGCTTGCGCATGCGGCTTTACCGCGTTGTTACGGCCCTTACACTGGCGGCATGAACGACAATACTCTCTCGAACATCGATGATCGCCAACGGGGCATGACGCTGATTGAGCTAATGGCGGCGATCCTGATCGCCGCCATGCTCACCGGCTGGGGCGTCGGGCAATGGCGCTATAATCAGCAAGCGCTGCGGCTGGAACACACGGCCCAACAACTGCTGGCGTTTTTGCTGCGATTACAGGCGGACGCCAATTGGCGTAACCGCACGGCGCTGCTGTGGTTCAAGAATGGCACGCCCTGGTGCCTGGGCGGCGGTGTGCCACCGACGGATTGCGTTTCCGCCGAAGGCTCCGTTTTCTCGCCGCCTTATCGCGACGTTGTGCTGAGCGGCTACTCCGGCAAAGAGATTGGGTTTTATGGTTTGCGCAATACTGCGCAGGCGGGGCACATCCTTCTCAGCAACGACGCAGGCAGCCTGCGGCTGGTGCTGTCCGCCCGTGGGCGGCTGCGTTTGTGCAGCGAAGGGCTCCGGATAAGGGGGATCGCGCCATGCTGACTGTCGAACGCGGTTTTACCTTGCCGGAGGTGATGTTGGCGCTGGTGTTCGGCAGCATGATCGCGCTCGGCGCGGCGAAAACTTACCCGCTGTTACGCCAGCAGAACGTGGCCCTCGGTCAGCACTTTCGGCTGGAGTCAACGCTGCGACAGTTGGCGTTCGGCATTGAGAAAGATCTGCGCCGCGCCGGTTTTTGCGCCGGGCAGTGCGCTGGCCGGCCGCTGCTGATAGGCCAGGCATCGGGAGAAACGGCTGGCAGCTGCGTTATCGTTGCCTACGACATTGCTCGCAGCGGGCAATGGCTCACTTCGGGTGAGGATGCAGGCTATTTCGGTTATCGGCTACGTAATGGCGGCCTGGAAGGGCAGCGCGGCGTGAGCCAATGCGATGGCGGTGGCTGGGAGCGGCTACTCGATCATGACGAAGTGCGCATTGAGCGGTTTCATGTGGCGATAGAGCGGGGCGATCACGGCGCGGCATTGGCTCGCCTGACGCTGACGGGGCGCTCCGCCAGCGATACGCGTATCAGGCGCAGTCTGAGCGGGAGCGTCGAAATGGCGGCGCTGCCATGAAGCGGTACTCCCAACGAGGCGGCAGCACCCTGGCGGCGGTGATGTTGCTGCTGGCGCTGGGGCTGATGTTGCTCAATGCGCAACAGCGGCAATTGGATAACGCGCTGTTACTGGCCGCCGATCAGCAGCGTTACCTTCAGGCTTACAATCAGGCCGCTTCGGCGCTGAGTTGGGGCATGAGCCAGCGTTGGCCGCGCGCCGAACTGAGTGCAGCGGCCTGGCTATGCAGGCAGCGCGTGGAACTGACGGCTTGCGCTCGGCTGTCAGCCAGAGCGGGGGTGGTGACGGTACGCGGCCTTGGTGAGATGCGCGGCGGTGAACCGGTATGGCTGTATCAATGGGGCACCTTTAACGGCGCTGAGGCTGCTGGCAAGTTGCAAGCACAGCCGGGCGGTCGGCTGGATTTTTGTCCCGAGAAAAGGTTGGCCGACTGTGACGGCTAACGCTCGGGCAGCGTGGATATCCCGCAACGGCTTCAGTCTGCCGGAAGTGTTGGTGGCGGCCTTGCTGTTCTCGGTGTCGCTGCTTGGCTTGTTACAGTATCATCAGGTGCTGTTGCAGTCGTTCCAGCGCCAGTGGCACTACCGGCAAGCCTGGGGGCTGGCGCACCAGCAGTTGGAGGCGTTCGCCGTCATCGGCCGGCTCGAGGCTGAACCGCTGCCGGAAGGGTGGCGGCGCGAGACGGCACTTGACGATGCGGGGAGCGATTGCCGCCGATTGACGGTCAGGATCCAAACGCCGCAGCGGCAGTGGGCAACGCTGAGCCGCTGGTATTGCGCCCGTTTTTGAGCCGTATGTCTTTTGTTTTAAAGGAGTCTTCATGTTCACTGTTTATCATTCCAATCAGCTGGATTTGTTGAAAACGCTGACCAGCGCGCTGATAGCCAGAGATCCGTTGACCGATCCTTTTCAACAGGAGGTGGTGCTGGTGCAAAGCCCCGGCATGGCGCAATGGCTGCAGATGCAGCTGGCGGAACAGTTCGGTATCGCAGCCAATGTCGCGTTTCCGCTGCCGGCGACCTTCATTTGGGACATGTTCACCCGGGTGTTGCCGGATATTCCGAAAGAGAGCGCCTTCAGCAAGGATGCCATGACCTGGAAGCTGATGTGGTTGTTGCCGGAGATGCTGACTCAGCCTGCGTTTGCGCCACTGCAGCACTATCTCATCGATGACGGCGACAAGCGCAAAATCCACCAATTGGCCGGCCGGGTTGCCGACCTGTTCGACCAGTATTTGGTTTATCGCCCGCAGTGGCTGGAGAGCTGGCAGCGCGGCGAGCGCATCGACGGTCTGCCCGAGGCTCAGCAGTGGCAGGCGCCGCTCTGGGCGCGGCTGGTGGAGTACACGCGCGAATTGGGGCAGCCGGAATGGCACCGCGCCAATCTGTACAGCCGCTTTATCCACGCGCTCGAGCAGGCAACAACGTGCCCGCCCGGTTTGCCGCCGCGGGTGTTTATCTGCGGCATCTCGGCGTTGCCGCCGGTCTATCTGGAAGCGTTGCAGGCGCTGGGGCGGCATATCGACATCCACCTGATGTTCACCAACCCCTGTCGCTACTATTGGGGCGACATTCAGGATTATGCTTTCCTGGCCCGCTTGCAGAGCCGCAAGCGTCGTCATTACCACCAGGCTCGCGAGCAAGGGCTGTTTCGCGAGCCGGCCGACGCGGCGCGCCTGTTTGACGCCGAAGGGCAGCAGCAACTCAGCAACCCGCTGCTGGCCTCTTGGGGCAAGTTGGGGCGCGATCACCTCTATTTGCTGTCGCAGATGGAAGGGACGCAAGAGGTCGACGCCTTTGTCGATATCCCGGCGGATACCATGCTGCACGCCGTTCAGCGCGACATGCTGGAGTTGGAGGATCATGCGGTGATCGGTATTACCGCGGAAACGCTGGAAAGCAGCTTCAGCAAACGCCCGCTTGATGAGAACGACCGCTCCCTCAGCCTGCACGCCTGCCACAGCCCGCAGCGGGAAGTGGAGGTGCTGCACGATCAACTGCTGACCATGCTGGCGCAGGATCCCGCGTTGACGCCGCGCGATATCATCGTGATGGTGGCGGATATCGACAGCTACACGCCTTATATTCAGGCGGTGTTCGGCAATGCCCCCGCCGAGCGCTACCTGCCGTTCGCCATTTCTGACCGCAAAGCGCGGCAGGCGCATCCGGCGCTGCAGGCGTTCATTTCACTGCTCGATCTGCCGCAAAGCCGCTTTACCTCGGAACAGGTGCTGGCGCTGCTGGAGGTGCCGGCCCTAGCCGCCCGTTTCGCCATTGGCGAAGAGGGGCTGCGTCTGTTGCGCCACTGGGTCGGTGAATCCGGCGTGCGCTGGGGCCTGGACGACGATAACGTGCGCGAACTGGATCTGCCCGCCACCGGTCAGCATACCTGGCGCTTCGGTATTACGCGCATGCTGCTCGGCTACGCGATGGACAGCAATGCCGGCGATTGGCAGGGCATTTTACCTTACGACGAATCGAGCGGGTTGGTCGCCGAACTGGCGGGGCAGTTGGCAGACCTGCTGGCGCAGCTCAGCCACTGGCGGCAAATTTTGAGCGAAGCGCGCCCGCTCGAGGCGTGGCTACCGCTGTGCCGGCAACTGCTGGATGCCTTCTTCGAAGCGGAGAGCGACACCGAAGTGGTGCTGGCATTGATCGAGCAGCAGTGGCAGCAGGCCATCAATTTTGGCCTGGCGGCGCGCTATCCCGATGAGGTGCCGTTGACCATTCTGCGCGACGATCTGGCGGCGCGCCTCGATCAGGAGCGCATCAGCCAGCGCTTCCTTGCCGGGCAAATCAACTTCTGCACGCTGATGCCGATGCGCTCCATTCCGTTCAAGGTGGTGTGCCTGCTGGGCATGAACGACGGCGTGTATCCGCGCACGCTGCCGCCGCTGGGTTTCGATCTGATGGCGCAGCAGGTCAAACGCGGCGACCGCAGCCGGCGCGATGACGACCGCTACCTGTTCCTGGAAGCGATTTTGTCCGCGCAACAGCGGCTGTATATCAGTTTCATCGGCCGTTCCATTCAGGACAACAGCCCGCGCTACCCTTCGGTGCTGGTCACCGAGCTGCTGGAGTACCTGGAACAAAGCTATTGCCTGCCGGGAGATGAAGAACTCAGCGCAGACGACAGTGCTCGGCGGGTTGGTGAGCATTTGCTTAAGTGGCACGCGCGCATGCCGTTCGCCGCCGAGAATTTCTTGCCGGGCTCGGAGGAGCAAAGTTATGCCGCCGAGTGGCTGCCCGCCGCCGATGGTCGCGGTGCGGCGCACCCGGCCTTCAACCAACCGCTGCCCGCCGAAGCGCTGCAGCAAATATCGTTGGATGAGCTGCTGCGGTTTTACCGCCATCCTATCCGCGCCTTCTTCCAGCTGCGGCTGGGCGTCAGTTTTATCCTGGAAGAGACTGAGTTGCCGGACGAAGAGCCCTTCACGCTGGATAACCTCAGCCGCTACCAGTTCAACAGCCAACTGCTGAATACCCTGATCGACGGCGACGATCCCGAACGGTTGTTCCAACGGGTGCGTGCCGCCGGCGGCTTGCCCTATGGCGCCTTCGGCGAGATCTATTGGCAAAAGCAGCAGGAAGAGATGAGCGAACTGGCCGAGCAGGTGCGTGCGGAACGCGCAGAGAGCCATAGCCTGGAGCTGGATATCGATATCGCCGGCGTACGTCTCAGCGGCTGGCTGCATCAGGTGCAGGATGACGGCCTGTTGCGCTGGCGGCCCGCCACGTTGTCGGCGGTGGACGGCATATTGCTGTGGCTGGAGCACCTAGTGTACTGCTGCGCCGGCGGCACCGGCGAGAGCCGCATCTACGGTCGCAAGAACTCCGCCTGGCGCTTTGCCGCGCTGGCGCCTGAAGAGGCGCAGGCGCAGCTGGCGGAACTGCTGGCGGGCTATCAGCGCGGTTTGTGTCAGCCGCTGCTGTTGCTGAACAAGAGCGGCTGGGCGTGGCTGAGTCAGTGCTATCAGCCGGAAACGCAGCAAATCGACTGGGAGGAAGAAGCGCAAATTAAGGCACGCGCCAAATTGCTGCAGGCTTGGCAGGGCGATCAGCGCATTCCCGGAGAAGGGGAAGATCCCTACGTGCAGCGCGTGTTCCGCCAATTGGATAATGAATACTTAGCGCAAATACTGGCCGAAACAGAGCGTTATCTGCTGCCGGTGGCGCGGCATAACCTGGGGTAACAATCCGCCGGTGGTGCTGTACGGCGGGAGGTGGTAAAAATAACGAAGGTTATATTCAACCATTGGGGTGATTCCCGGTCTTACATAACGTACAGGCATATACCCGCCGTGTTTCGGGCCGCCACATTGGCGAAGATCCCGGCGAGTACAGATTTGGTTATGTGGTTTTGATGCACGTTGCCAACGTCAGGGAGTGGGCGTAGCGACGTCAGAATAGGGGTTTATTTTGGATATGCGCAGACAGTTGGTCCGTATCACCGGGCTGGTACTATTGGCTATGTGTTGGGCACCGTTGAGTTGGGCCGCGCAAGGATGGCAACCGCTGACGGAGAAGATCAACAAGAGCGAACACGATCCGCGTCAGTATGAAGCGATCAAGTTGGCTAACGGCATGACGGTGTTGCTGGTGTCTGATGCCCAGGCGCCGAAATCGCTGGCGGCGCTGGCATTGCCGGTTGGATCGCTCGAAGATCCGAACAGCCAACTGGGATTGGCGCACTATCTGGAACATATGGTGCTGATGGGCTCCAAACGCTATCCAGAGCCGGAAAACCTGTCCGAATTCCTGAAAAAGCACGGCGGCAGCCACAACGCCAGCACGGCCTCTTATCGCACCGCCTTCTATCTGGAAGTGGAAAATGATGCGCTGGAGCCGGCGGTCGACCGCATGGCCGACGCTATTGCCGAGCCGCTGCTGGATCCGGGCAATGCCGATCGCGAGCGCAATGCGGTGAACGCCGAGTTGACGATGGCGCGTTCGCGCGACGGCATGCGCATGGCGCAGGTCGGCGCGGAAACCCTTAACCCGGCGCACCCGAGCGCGCGCTTCTCCGGCGGCAATCTCGATACGTTGAAAGACAAGCCGGACAGCAAGTTGCACGATGAACTGACCGGCTTCTATAAGCGCTACTATTCCGCCAATCTGATGATGGGCGTTTTGTACGGCAATCAGCCGCTGCCGCAGCTGGCTGACATTGCGGCGAAAACCTTTGGCCGCGTGCCGAATCATGACGCCAGCGTGCCGCCGATCACCGTGCCGGCCGTGACGCCGGAACAGCAGGGCATCATCATTCACTATGTGCCGGCGCAGCCGCGCAAGCAGCTGAAGGTCGAGTTCCGCATCGATAACAACAGCGCCGCGTTTCGCAGCAAAACCGATACCTACATCAGCTACCTGATCGGCAACCGCAGCAAAAATACCTTGTCTGACTGGTTGCAGAAGCAGGGGCTGGCGGACGCCATCAATGCCGGCGCCGATCCGATGGTGGATCGCAACGGCGGCGTCTTCGCTATCAGCGTCTCGCTGACCGACAAAGGCCTGGCCCAGCGCGACCAAGTCGTCGCCGCTATTTTCAACTACCTGAAAATGCTGCGCAGCGAAGGCATCAAGCAGAGCTACTTCGATGAAATCTCGCATGTTCTGAACCTGGACTTCCGTTATCCGTCGATCACGCGCGACATGGACTATATCGAATGGCTGGTGGACACCATGCTGCGCGTTCCGGTTGAGCATGCGCTGGACGCGCCTTATCTGGCCGACCGTTATGATCCTAAGGCGATCGCCGAACGCCTAGACGCCATGACGCCGCAAAACGCGCGCATCTGGTTCGTCAGCCCGGATGAACCGCACAACAAGACGGCCTATTTCGTCAACGCGCCTTACCAGGTCGACAAAATCACGCCGCAGCGCTTTACGCAGTGGCAGCAGTTGGAGAGCGGCATTTCCCTGTCGCTGCCGGCGCTCAACCCGTACATCCCGGATGACTTTACCCTGACCAAGCCATCGCACGAGTTCAAAAAACCGGAAAAGGTGGTGGATAAACCCGGCCTGCGCGTGCTGTACATGCCGAGTCGTTACTTCGCCGACGAACCGAAGGCCGACGTCACCGTCGCTTTCCGCAACGCCAAAACCATGGATTCCGCGCGTAATCAGGTGCTGTTCTCGCTGACGGATTATCTGGCCGGCCTCGCGCTGGATCAGTTGAGCTATCAGGCGTCGGTCGGCGGGTTGAGCTTCTCGACCTCGCCGAACAACGGTCTGATGTTTAACGCCAACGGCTTCACCCAGCGTTTGCCGCAGTTGCTGACGGCGCTGATCGAGGGTTATTCCAGCTTCACGCCGACGGAAGATCAGTTGGCGCAAGCCAAATCCTGGTATCTGGAGCAGTTGGACGCCGCCGAGAAGGGCAAGGCGTTTGAGCTGGCCATTCAGCCGGTGCAGATGGTTTCCCGCGTGCCGTATTCCGAACGCAGCGAGCGCCGCGAGGTGCTGAAGACGTTAACGCTGAAAGACGTGCTGGCCTATCGCGACAGCCTGCTGGCCGAGGCCACGCCGGAGCTGCTGGTAGTGGGCAACATGAGCAAGCAGCAGGTCGACACGTTGGCCTCGACGTTAAAACATCGTCTGGGCTGTACCGGTAGCGAATGGTGGCACGGCGAAGACGTGGTGGTGGACAATAATCATCTGGCCAACCTGCAACAGGTGGGCAGCAGCACTGACTCGGCGCTGGCGGCGGTTTATGTGCCGACCGGCTACGACGAAGTGACCGGCATGGCCTACAGTTCGCTACTGGGGCAGATTATTCAGCCGTGGTTTTACAGCCAGCTGCGCACGCAGGAGCAATTGGGGTACGCGGTCTTCGCCTTCCCGATGTCGGTAGGGCGCCAGTGGGGCGTAGGCTTCCTGTTGCAGAGCAACAGCAAACAGCCGGCCTACCTGTACCAGCGCTATCAGGATTTCTATCCGAAAACCGAGAAACGCCTGCGCGACATGAGCGAGGCGGACTTTGAACAGTACAAACAGGCGCTGATCAACGAACTCAAACAGCGGCCGCAAACCCTCAGCGAGGAGGCCAGCCGGTTCGCCAATGATTTCGATCGCGGCAACTTCGCCTTTGATACCCGTCAGAAGCTGATCGCGCAGGTGCAACAGCTGACGCCGGCCAAACTGGCGGATTATTTCCACCAGGCGGTGATCCAGCCGCAGGGGCTGGCGGTGCTGTCGCAGGTCAGCGGCAGCGGGCAAGACAAGGCGGATTACGCGGCGCCTAAGGACTGGGTCACCTATCCGAACGCGTCGGCATTGCAGCAGATTTTGCCGCGTAAAGTGGCGACGCCATGACGGAAATTGCCCCGCAGAGGTTGGAGCCTCTGTCGCTGCCGCTGTTCGGCGAACGCCTGATAGAAGCGTCGGCGGGCACCGGCAAAACTTTTACCATCGGCGCGCTGTACCTGCGTTTGCTGCTGGGGTTGGGCGGTGAAGCAGCGTTTCCCCGCCCGCTGACGGTCGAAGAAATCCTGGTGGTGACCTTTACCGAGGCCGCCACCGAGGAGCTGCGCGGGCGCATCCGCGACAATATTCACGGATTACGCATCGCCTGCGTGCGCGGTGTCAGCGCCAACCCGCTGTTTTCGGCGCTGATGGCTGAAATTGACGATTTGACCGACGCCGCCTCGCAGCTGCTGGCGGCGGAGCGGCAGATGGACGAAGCGGCGATCTACACCATTCACGGCTTTTGCCAACGAATGCTGACGCACAACGCCTTCGAGTCCGGCATGCTGTTTGAACAAACGCTGGTGCAGGACGAGCTGCCGCTGCGGCGGCAGGCCTGCGCCGATTTCTGGCGTCGCCACTGCTATCCGTTGCCGCTGGGCGTGGCGCGTGCGGTCAGCCAGGAGTGGAGCGGCCCGGAAGCGTTGCTGGCCGATCTCTCCGGCTATCTGCACGGTGAAGTGCCGGCGCTGCGTCGGCCGCCGAAGGATGAAGAAACCGTCCTGATGCGCCACGAGCAGATCGTCGCGCGCATCGACGCCATCAAGGCGCAATGGCGGGCGGAGGCGGGCGATCTGGAAGCGTTGATCGCCCAGTCCGGCGTCGATAAGCGCAGCTACAGCAGTAAACACCTGCCGAACTGGCTGAACAAGGTCGGCGAATGGAGCGGGCAGGAGACTCAGGACTACCAGTTGCCGAAGGAACTGGATAAATTTCGCCAGTCGGTGCTGCTGGAGAAGACCAAGAAAGGTGAGCCGCCGCGGCATACGCTGTTCACGGCGATAGATGAGTTGTTCGATGAACCCTTGACGCTGCGCGACCTGATCATGGCGCGCGCGCTCAGCGAGATCCGCACCTCCATTCAGCAGGAAAAGCGCCAGCGCGCCGAACTGGGATTTGATGACCTGCTCAGCCGGCTGGACGGCGCCCTGCAAAGCGGCGGCGGCGAACAGCTGGCGCAGGCGATCCGCCAGCGATACCCGGTGGCGATGATCGATGAATTCCAGGATACCGATCCGCAGCAATACCGTATTTTCCAAAAACTTTACGTCGGCCGGCCTGATTGCGGCCTGCTGTTGATCGGCGATCCCAAGCAGGCGATTTACGCCTTTCGCGGCGCCGACATCTTTACCTACATGCGCGCGCGTTCAGAGGTGAGCGCCCACTATACGCTGGAGACCAACTGGCGCTCGTCGCCGTCGATGGTCGCCAGCGTCAATCACCTGTTTTCTCAGGTAGAAAAGCCTTTCCTGTTCGGCCAAATCCCCTTTATTGAAGTTAACGCGGCGGAAAAGAACCAAGGGCTGGCGTTTGAATTGCACGGCAAGCCGCAGCCGGCGATGCAGTTCTGGCTGCAGCAGGGGGAAGGCGCGGGTGTAAGTGATTACCAACAGCTGATGGCGCGCCTGTGCGCCACGCAAATTCGCGACTGGCTCAGCGCCGGGCAGCAGGGCCAGGCGCGGCTGCAGAGCGGCAAGGCGTCACGGCCGGTACAAGCCTCTGATATCACGGTGCTGGTGCGCAGCCGCAATGAGGCGGCGTTGGTGCGCGATGCGCTGAGCGCGCTGTCTATTCCGTCGGTCTATCTGTCCAACCGCGACAGCGTGTTTGACACCCCGGAGGCCAAAGACCTGCTGTGGTTGCTGCAGGCGGTGTTGGCGCCGGAGCAGGAGCGCACGCTGCGCAGCGCCATGGCCACCGGGCTGATGGGGTTGGACGCGCCGACGCTGGACGGCCTGAGCCGCGATGAGCGCGCCTGGGACGCGCTGGTTAACGAGTTCGACAATTACCGCACGCTCTGGCTGCGCCGCGGCGTGTTGCCGATGCTGAGCGAGGTGATGAAAGCGCGCCAGCTGGCGGAGAACCTGTTGGCCAGCGCCGGCGGCGAGCGTCGCTTGACCGACGTGCTGCATCTGGGGGAACTGTTGCAAGAGGCGGCGGCGCAGCTCGACAGCGAGCATGCGCTGGTGCGCTGGCTGGCGCAGCAGATCGCCCAGCCTAATCGTCAGTCCGATAATCAGCAGCTGCGGCTGGAGAGCGACCGGCATCTGGTGCAGGTGATCACGATCCACAAATCCAAGGGGCTGGAGTTCGATCTGGTGTGGCTGCCGTTCGTCGGCAACTTCCGCCAGCAGCAACAGGCGCTGTATCACGATCGCCACAGTTTCCAGGCGTTGCTGGATCTCGACGCTAATGAAGAGAGCCAGGCCTGGGCGGAGGAGGAGCGCTTGGCGGAAGATCTGCGTCTGCTGTACGTGGCGCTGACCCGCTCGGTGTACCACTGCAGCATCGGCATCGCGCCGCTGTTCCAGGGCACGCGCAAGAAACAGGGCGATACCGATCTGCACCGCAGCGCATTGGGTTATCTGGTGCAGGGCGGGCAGGCCGGCGACGCCGTGTATCTGCAGGAGCGGCTGCAGCAATTGGCGGGCGGGGGTATCGCGCTGTCGCTGGTTGAACCGCCGGACGAAGAACCCTGGCAACCCCAGGCGTCACTGGCCGAAGCGCTGGCGGCGAAAAGCTTTACCCGGCGGATCCAGGATTTTTGGCGGGTGACCAGCTATACCGGTTTGCAACAGCACGGCGCGAGCTTGATGCAGGATCTGCTGCCGCGTCTGGATGTCGACGCGGCCGGTGAGCGCGGGGAAGAAAGTGAGCCAGCGCTTACACCGCATACCTTCCCGCGCGGCGCAACGCCCGGCACCTTCCTGCACAGCCTGTTTGAAACGCTGGACTTCACCCAGCCGCTCGACGAACAGTGGCTGCTGGAACAGCTGCAGCAGCAAGGGTTCGCCGAACACTGGCAACCGATTCTGCTGGCGTGGATGCAGGTGCTGCTCAATACGTCGCTCGACGACAGCGGCGTGACGCTGGCGGCGCTGACGCCGCAGCATAAGCAGGCCGAGCTGCAGTTCTATTTGCCGATCAACCGGCTGTTGCAGGCGAAGGAGCTCGATGCCCTGGTGAAGCGTTACGATCCGCTTTCCGCCCGCTGTCCGGCGCTGGATTTCCATCAGGTGCAAGGCATGCTGAAAGGCTTTATCGACCTGGTGTTCTGTTGGCAGGGCAAATACTACCTGCTGGACTACAAGTCCAACTGGTTGGGGGAAGACAGCAGCGCCTATACCCGGCCGGCGATGGAGCAGGCGATGGCGGAGCATCGTTACGATCTGCAATATCAGCTGTATACGCTGGCGCTGCACCGTTATCTGCGTCATCGGCTGCCGGATTACGATTACCGGCGCCATTTCGGCGGGGTGATTTATCTGTTCCTGCGCGGCGTGGATGCGGCGCACCCGGGCAACGGCATTTTCACCTGTCTTCCCGAGTTTGAGCTGGTGGCGGGAATGGATCGCTTGTTCAGCGGCGAGGCTGCTGCGACGGAGGATGGATCATGATCGCACTGCTGGAGCAGGCGGTGGCGCTTGGCGTGTTGCGCCCACTGGACGTGCAGTTCGCCCGCGTGGTGGCGAACGAAGACGAGCCCGATATTTTGCTGGCCGCCGCCTGCCTGAGCGCAGAGGCGGGGGCCGGTCACGTCTGCCTGTTGCTGGAGCAGCTGCAGGCGGATACGCTGTTTGAAGGGCGCCAACCGGCGCTGGCGCTGGCGGTGTGGGAGGCGGCCGGGCGGCCGGATGGCGTGCGTTGGCAGCAGCGCCTGGCGGCCAGCGCGGCGGTCGGGGACGGCAGCGAGGCTACGCCGCTGGTGCTGCGCGGGCCACGCTTGTATCTGCAGCGCATGTGGCAAAACGAAGGTGAAGTGGCGGCGTTTATCGGCGGCGAAGGCGAGTCGCTGGCGGTGCCGGAGGCTGAACTGCGTACTATTCTTGACCGTTTGTTCGGCTCGGCGAGCGACGAACCCGATTGGCAGAAGATCGCCGCCGCGGTGGCCGCCACGCGGCGCATTGCGGTCATTTCCGGCGGGCCGGGCACCGGTAAAACCACGACCGTCGCCAAGCTGTTGGCGGCGCTGGTGCAGTTGGATGAAAGCGCGCGCTTGCGCATTCAGCTGGCGGCGCCGACTGGGAAGGCGGCGGCGCGCCTGACGGAGTCGCTTGGCAGCGCCAGCCGTCAGCTGGCGTTGACCCCGGCGCAGCAGGCGCTGTTCCCGACGGAGGCGGCGACGTTGCACCGCCTGTTGGGGGCGCAACCGAACAGTCAGCGCATGCGCTATCACCGCGGCAACCGGCTGCATTTGGATGTGCTGGTGGTGGATGAGGCCTCGATGGTCGATCTGCCGATGATGGCGCGCCTGATTGCCGCGTTGCCCGATCGGGCCCGGGTGATTTTCCTTGGCGACCGCGATCAGCTGGCCTCGGTGGAGGCCGGCGCGGTGCTGGGGGATATTTGCCGTTTTGCCGAGCAGGGATACAGCGATGCGCGCGCTGCAGAGCTGAGCCGCCTGACCGGCTGTTCGATCGAAGGACAGCAGGCCGTTGCGGAAGCGGCGGTGCGCGACAGCCTGTGCCTGCTGCGCAAGAGCTATCGCTTCGACGCCCGTTCCGGCATCGGTCAACTGGCGTTGGCGGTCAACGCCGGAGCGGGGGATCGTGCGCTGGCGGCACTAAACGGCAGTTTCGGCGATGTCATGGGTTATGCGCTGGCGACGAGCGAAGAGTATCAGACGCTGTTGGATGCCTGCGTGGCGGGCTATCGCGACTATTTGCGGCTGACCGCCGAAGGGGCGGAGGCGGCGGCGGTGCTGGCGGCCTTTGGCCGCTTCCAGGTGCTGTGCGCGCTGCGTGAAGGGCCGTTCGGCGTCGCCGGCCTGAACGAGCGCATTGAGATCGGGTTGCAGCGCGCCGGTCTGATCGACCGCAAACCGGGCGTGCTCGGCCGCTGGTACCGGGGGCGGCCGGTGATGATCGGCCGCAACGACAGCGCGCTGGGGCTGTTCAATGGGGATATCGGCATTACATTGCCGGATGAGCACGGCGATCTGCGCGTGCATTTCCAACTGCCCGACGGCAGCATCAAGTCGGTACAGCCAAGCCGTTTGCCGGCGCATGAAACCGCCTATGCCATGACGGTGCACAAATCTCAGGGATCGGAATTTGACCATACGGTTCTGGTGTTGCCGAATCACTTCCTGCCGGTGCTGACGCGTGAATTGGTCTATACCGCGATCACTCGCGCGCGTAAGCAGCTCTCGCTGTATGCCACGGAGGCGGTGTTGCTGCGGGCCATTCGTATGCCGACCCAGCGCCGCAGCGGATTGGCTGAACGGCTGCAGGCAACGGAATAAACGATGAACGGGCGCGGCAACGGCCGCGCCCACTGGGATTACAGATCCGCCAGCAGAATTTTGGAGCGGCGCTGGTAGTTGTACAACGCCTGTTTCTGCATCGGCAGCACGTCGACCTCCGCCGGGGTAAAGCCACGTTCCTGGAACCAGTGGATGCTGCGGGTGGTCAGCACGAACAGCTTCTTCAGCCCCATCTGCCGCGCCTGGTTTTCTACCCGCTGCAGCAGCATCTCGCCGCGCGAAGAGCTGCGGTAATCGGGATGTACCGCCACGCAGGCCATCTCACCGATTTTTTCCTCCAGGAACGGGTACAGCGCCGCACAGGCGATGGTCAGGTTATCGCGTTCGATGATGGTGAATTTGTCGATCTCCATCTCCAGCTGTTCACGCGAACGGCGCACCAGAATACCCTGTTGTTCGAGCGGCCGGATCAGCTCCAGGATGCCGCCGATGTCGTTGATTGTCGCCCGGCGCACCTGTTCGGCGCTCTCCATCACGATTTGGGTGCCGATGCCGTCGCGCGAGAACAGTTCCTGCACCAGCGCACCGTCTTCCTGGTAGCTGATCAGGTGGCTGCGACGCACGCCGCTGCGGCAGCCTTTCACCGCGCCGCGCAGGAAACGCACGGTGCCGGAATGGTAATCGCCGCTTTCCTCCAGCTCTTCAAGGCGCTTTTGCGCGTCGTTGGGGAACAGTTCGGAAAGGATGTTGCCTTCTGCATCGGTCACGCCCTGTGAGGAGCAGAAACCGATCATTTTTTCCGCTTTCAGTTTGATCGCCAACTGGGTGGCCACTTCTTCCGAGGTCAGGTTGAAGCTCTCGCCGGTGACCGAAACCGCGACCGGGCCAATCAGCACGATGGCGTTGCTGTCGAGCTGGCGGTGGATCGCTTCTTCATCGATGCGGCGAATGCGGCCGCTGTGGCAGTAGTCGATGCCGTCATCGACGCCCAGCGGTTGCGCGATGATGAAGTTGCCGCTGACCACGTTAATGTGCGCGCCTTGCAGTGGCGTGTTGTTGAGGCTCATCGACAGCCGAGCGGTGATGTCGAGCTGCAGCAGGCCGGCGGCCTGCTTGACCAGCTCGAGCGTATGGGCGTCGGTCACGCGAGTGTGTTTGTGGTAGATCGGCTCATAGTTGTGCTGCGCCAGATTGGCGTCGATCTGCGGCCGTGCGCCGTAAACCACCACCAGGCGAATACCCAGGCTATGCAGTAGCCCGATATCGTTGACGATGTTGGAGAAATTCTCGTGTTCGATGGCTTCCCCGCCGAGCATGATGACGAACGTCTTGCCGCGGTGGGCGTTTATATAGGGGACTGAGTGACGGAATCCTTGCACCAGCTCTGTACTACGTTCCTTCACGGCCAAACCTCTTTGCATATTTATACGATATTTTTGTATTTTTATTCTTTTATTGCGCCGATGGCAAGTGGGAAATCGTCATGAAGCGTGCGCTAAGGGCGCTAAATCGTTAATAAATTGAAAAACCATAAAAAGATTTTCTGATGACAGGGCTGGAATGATTGGTTAAAGTTTTCGGCATCCCCATTTCATTGGTGTTTTTTTCATCTGTTGTAAACAGCTATTACTGCCGGAGCCGCATGCCAAACGCTAATCACAATCTGGGCCGCCGTCGTTTATTACAGGGCGTTGCCGCCAGCTGGTTGCTGAGTGTGAGTCGTACGGGCTTCGCCGCATCATCGCACGTGATCGCCGTGCGCGTCTGGCCATCCTCCACCTATACCCGCGTCACGCTGGAATCCAACGTCGAACTGAAATACAAGCAGTTCGCCCTGACCAATCCCGATCGCGTGGTGGTGGACATCGAAGGTGTTCACCTCAACAGCGTGCTGAAAGGCATCGCCGGGCAGGTGCGCGCCGACGATCCTTATCTCAAGCAGGCGCGCGTCGGCCAGTTTGATCAGAATACCGTGCGGCTGGTGCTGGAGCTCAAACAAAGCGTCAGCCCGCATATTTTCACGCTGGCGCCGGTGCCGGAGTATCGCAACCGTCTGGTGATGGATCTCTATCCGACCAAGGGCGGCAGCGGGGGTGAGGAGTATGATCCGCTACTGGCGTTACTGGAAGATTACAACAAGGGCGATCTGGAGCGCACGCTGCCGCCGGAAGCGCCGCAGGCCGGCAAGGCGGGGCGCGATCGGCCGATCGTCATCATGCTGGATCCCGGCCACGGCGGCGAAGATCCCGGCGCTATCGGCAAGTACAAGACGCGCGAGAAAGACATCGTGCTGCAGATTGCCCGCAAGCTGAGCGCCATGATCAAGCGCGAGCCAAACATGAAAGTGTTCATGACGCGCAATGAAGACGTGTTTATTCCGCTCAAGGTGCGCGTCGCCAAGGCGCGCAAGCAGCGCGCCGATCTGTTCGTTTCGATTCACGCCGACGCCTTCACCAGCCGCGCCGCGCGCGGTTCATCGGTGTTCGCGTTGTCCACCAAAGGCGCCACCAGCTCGGCGGCCAAGTTCCTGGCGCAGACGCAGAACGCATCGGACCAAATCGGCGGCGTCAGCAAGAGTGGCGACCGTTATCTCGATCACACCATGTTCGATCTGATCCAAACCGCGACCATCAACGACAGCCTGAAGTTTGGCAAGGAAGTGTTGAATCGGATGGGGAAAATCAACCGGTTGCACAAGAATCGTGTCGATCAGGCCGGTTTTGCGGTGTTGAAGGCGCCGGATATCCCGTCGATCCTGGTGGAAACGGCGTTTATCAGCAACATTGAAGAGGAGCGCAAGCTGCGCACCAGCCACTTCCAGCAGCAGGTGGCGGAATCGATTCTGGCGGGCATCAAGGCTTATTTCGCCAACGGCGGCGCGCTGGCGAGCCGATAAAAGCAGGGCCGGGCGCGAGTCCGGCTATTTTGGCGGATTGCAGATACAAAAAAACACCCGGAAGGGTGCTTATCTGTTGTCATCAAGAGTTGGTTGCGGAGGCCGGATTTGAACCGACGACCTTCGGGTTATGA
>NZ_JVEL01000255.1:0-6841 GCF_001076875.1 Serratia sp. 506_PEND | reverse complement strand
GTGGCGGCCTGACGCAGGCGCTCGACCGGGCCTTGTTGAAAATCGAATGAGGGGGCTTCTTGCCGTGCCAGCCCCTGGCGCACAATGGCCTTAACCGCCTGGCTGGCGGCAAGATCTTTTCCGGCGATCTGTTCGGCGATGCGCAGCGCCTCTTCCCGGGCCGCCCCCTCGCTGATGCGAGAAATGGCGCCGTGTGACAACGCCTCCTGTGCGCCGACGGTTCTGCCTGTCAGCAGCCAGTCGAGCGCGACATAGGGGGAAATACGCGCCGGCAAGCGCGCGCACCCGCCTTGTGCGGCGACTAACCCGAGCCCGGTTTCGGGGAAGCTGAAGCGCGCGTTCTGGCCGGCGACGATCAGATCGCACGCCAGCGCCAGCTCAAATCCGCCCCCGAACGCGATGCCGTCAACGGCGGCGATGATCACCTTGGCGATCTGTGCATGGATCAGCCCGCCAAACCCCTCCGGCGTGACGATGGGCAGTTCACCCTGATGAAAGGCGTTGATATCCATGCCGGCGGAAAATACCGCCGGTTGACCGGCCAGGACGATCGCTCGCACCGAGTCATCGTTATCCGCCTGCCGCAGGTAAGTGCGGATCAGCTCGGCCATCTGCAGGTTGATGGCGTTTTTTTTCTCCGGCCGATTGAGGGTGATGACCGCAACCTGCGCGCCATAACGTTCGTAAAGCACCGGCGGTGATTCACTCATCGCTGGCCTCCCCGCGGAAAAAGATCAGCGTCAGCAGCAGGGCGATGGCGCCGAGCGGCAGCGAAAACAGCGGCAGGTAATAGGCCGGCAGCGCGTAGAGCGCCAGGCCGCCCAGCATGCCGCCCGCCGCGATGCCGGCGTACAGTACCGAGCTGTTGAGCGATACGGTCAGCGCGCCAAAGCGTTTCGATAGCGACAACAGGTGATGCTGGATCGGCACCAGATACATCCAGCCGGTGATGCCCCAGACCAGAAAGATGGCCAGCACCCACCAGGGGGAAGTGACATAGAAGGCCAGCAGAAACAGGGACAGCGTCTGGATCGCCACGGAAAACAGCAGCACGAACTTGCTGCCGAGGGCATCGGTTAACGCGCCGGAGGCAAAATTGCCGATCACCGCGCCAATGCCGAACACCAGCAGCGCGAGGGGCAGGATCGCCTGCGGGCCGAACTGGGTGTTTTTCAGCAACACGCTGACGTAGCTATAGACGATGTGTTCCGAGCAAACGGCAAAAAAGGTGATCAGCAGCGTGGTCAGCACCGCCTTTTGTCTCAGCGGGGCGAGCCGCTCTTTCAGCGAATGCTTGCCCGGAGGCGCAATGGCCCGCAGCGCCAGCGACAGGCCCAGCAGCGCAATCGCCCCCAGCAGGGCGATGAACAGGAAGATTTCACGCCAGCCGATCAGTTTGGCGAGAAAGGTGCCGAACGGAATACCGAGCGCAATAGCCAACGTCATGCCCCCATAGACGATGGAAATGGCCAGGCCGCGGCGTTTTTCCGCCACCAGCCCCACCGCAGCGGCGGCGGCCTGCGGCGTGTAACAGGCCGCCCCCAATGCCGCCAGCACTCTGCCGAACGAGATCTGCAGGTAGCTGGTGGCCCAGGCGCAGGCCAGGTTGCCGGCGATGAACAGCACCAGCGCCAACTGTAGGATATGCTTGCGGTTGACGTTGCCCAGCAGCCAGGCGGTGAGGGGGGCGAACAACATATAAGCCAGCGCGAATACCGATATCAATTGCCCCGCTTGCGCGGGGCTGACGGCAAAGGTATCGGAAATGTCGCTGAGCACGCCGGCGACGATAAAGGCGTCGGTGCCGATGGCGAAGGTACCGGTCGCCATCAGACAGAGCGTGATCAGATGGCCGTTATAATCCGCTAACTTCATCCCGCCCTCCGCAGATCGTTCGCCGCCCAGACTCGTCCCAGCGCCGCCAGGAAGGTCTCCACGTCGGCATGGGAGTGCGCCGAGGTCGGCGTCACCCGCAGCCGCTCGCTGCCTGCGGGCACCGTCGGGGCATTGACCGGTTGCACGTAAATATCGTGCTCATCGAGCAGCACTTTACTGATGTGTTTGTTGCGGTGTGGATCGCCGACCAGCAGCGGCAGGATATGGCTGTCTGCCGACACCAGCGGGATGCCGGCGGCGCGCAGGCCGGTTTTCAGGTGATCGACGATCGCCAGCAGGTGTTTGCGTTGGGTGTCATGCTCGAGGTTGTATTTAAAACTGGCCAGTGCGGCGGCCACCACCGGCGCCGGCGACGAGGTGCTGAAGACGAATGCCGGAGCCCAACTGCGCACGGCCTCCACCACTGAGCGGGGCGCGGCGATATAGCCGCCCGCCGCACCGTAAGATTTGCCGAACCCGCCCTGAATAATGGTGATTTTATCCAGCAGGCCCAGTTGTTCGGCGTAGCCCAGCCCCCGTTCGCCATAGACGCCGGCGGAGTGGATCTCGTCGAGATAGGTCAGCGCCTGATACTGCTCCGCCAGCGCCACGATCTGCGCCAGGGGGGCGAAGTCACCGTCCATGGAATACAGCGACTCGAAAGCGATCAGCTTTGGCCGCGCCGGATCGGCGGCCTGCAGCAGCTCGGCGAGGTGCGCCACGTCGTTATGGCGGAAGATTTTTTTCTCCGCCTTGCTGTAGCGTATCCCGTAAATCATCGAGGCGTGATTCAGCTCGTCGGAGAACACGATCAGATCGGGAATGGCGTCGCACAGGGTGGACAAGGTGGCGTCGTTGGCGCCGAAACCGGTGGTGAACAGCAGCGCCGACTCTTTGCCGTAGGCGCTGGCCAGCAGCGTTTCCAGCTCGCTGTGGTAGACCGAGGTGCCGGAAATGCTGCGGGCGCCGCAGGTGCCCAGCCCGACCCGGTTAACCGCGTCGGTGGTGGCCAGCAGCACTTTGGGGTGGTGGCTCATCGCCAGATAGTCGTTCGAGCACCAGACGTTGAGACGGCGCTCACCGTGATGGCCGTGGCTGGTGGCCCAGGGTTTGTCCTGCACGCCGCGTTCAAGGTTGAGGAACTCGCGAAAACGCCCCTGTTTTTTGGTTTCCGCCAGCTTTTCTTCAAGAATGTTCAGTACGCTCATCGTATGTTCCTTGTGTTAAACGGCTTTAAGGTTTAATGACAGCCCCTGACCGACGCCGACGCACATCGTCACCAATGCGTTGTTCGCCTGTTGGTCGCGTAATTCCAGCGCCGCCGACAGCACCAGGCGCGCGCCGGACATCCCCAGCGGATGACCGAGTGCGATGGCGCCGCCGTTCGGGTTGACCCGCGCGTCGTTGGCGCCGATACGCCAGTGTTTCAGCGCCGCCAGAACCTGTGAGGCGAACGCTTCGTTAATCTCGATGATGTCGAAGTCGTTCAAGGTGAAGCCGCCGCGCTGCAGCAAGCGCTCGGTTGAGGCGATCGGCCCCAGCCCCATCAGCGCCGGTTCAACGCCGGCGGCCGCGCTGTCGCCGATCTCCGCCAGCGGTTGCCACCCCTGGCGTTTCACGTAGCGACCGGAGGCTAATAGCAGCGCGGCGGCGCCGTCGTTGATGCCGGAAGCGTTGCCTGCGGTGACCGAACCGCCGGCGGAGAACGCCGGTTTCAGCGCCTCCAGCTGTTGCAGCGTGCTGAGCCGGGGGAATTCGTCCTGCGCGAATGTGCGGGTAGTTTTACGATCCGCCGGCACGTCCACGGGGGTGATTTCCCGCGCCAGCCGGCCGCTGTCGATCGCCCGGCGGGCTTTTTGCTGCGAGGCCAGCGCGAACAGATCCTGTTCCTCGCGCGAGATACCCTGCTGTTGGGCCACGTTTTCCGCCGTGATGCCCAGCGGATCGCTGCCGTAGCGCTGCGCCAGCCGCGGGTTAACAAAGCGCCACCCCAACGTGGTGTCGTACAGCTTTACCCCCTTGTCGAACGGCGTTTCGCCTTTGCTCAGCACATAGGGCGCGCGGCTCATGCTTTCCACGCCGCCGGCCAGAATCAGTTCGCTGAGGCCGCTGCGGATTTTCGCCGCGGCGTAGATCACCGCATCCAACCCGGAGGCGCAAAGGCGGTTGAGGGTGATGGCCGGCACCGACGGATCCAACCCGGAAAGCAGCGTCGCCATGCGGGCGACGTTGCGGTTGTCTTCGCCGGACTGGTTGGCGCAGCCCAGAACCACTTCGTCCAGATCTGCTTCCGCCGCGGGATGGCGCTGCAGCAGGCCGCGAATGATCGTCGCCGCCATGTCGTCGGGACGGGTATGCGCCAGGCTGCCGCCATAGGCGCCGATCGCCGTGCGCGTGCCGTCGATCAGATAAACGCCGTCATCGTTAATGCTCATCATGGATCCTTAAGGCGTGGTCGTCAGCGCCGGTTGCGCGGCGTGCAGAAGGGTGTAATGCGGCGCATAGCGCGCCGCGTGCAGCAACTGAGCCAGATTGCTCAGCGTTGTCCTGACGTTTTTCTCCCCCAGTTTGCCGAGCCAGTCGAAAATGCCGCCGGCGTAGTTAACGCCCGCGACGGCGGCGACATCGATGTCTTCCCGGCTGCAGACGCCGCTTTCCACCATGATCACCGACTCATTGATCAGGCTGCTGAGGACGCGGGCGACGATAAGCGCCGGAGAGTCCTTGATAAATTCAACCTGCGGGATTGCCGTGTGCAGCAGGCGTAAAAACAGCGCCTTATTGGCCGCAGAGGCGTGGCGGCTGTGCGCCGCCGCCAGATACGTCGTGTCGGCGTAGTTCAGGGCGACATCGACCACAAAGGCATCCGCTGCCGTCTGCTCGGCCAGTTGGCTCGCCGTGCGGCCATCGGTGATGCTGACGGTGAAAGCGTCATTGATCTGGACGGCCGACCCCAGCCCCGGTAATGCCGGCCGTTGTTCCACGCGCAGCTGTGGCCACTGAAGCGCGGCTCGCTGCTGTAACAGGGTAAAAAAAGGGTGCTCGCCGTAAACGCGCAGCGTCTCGACGTCTGCATTGCTGGCGGCCGTCACCGGCGGGGCGGTTTCTTCGGCGGCAAAATAGGAGCGACCGTTCTTTTTCCCCAACAGACCGGCATCGACCAGTGAACGCTGCAGATGACCGGGGGTATAGCGCGGGTCGTATTGCATGTCCTGCCAGATTTGCCGACTGACCTGATAGTTGATGTCTTGGCCGATAAAATCGGTCAGCTCGAGCGGCCCCATGCGGAAGCGTCCGCCGGCCTTGAGGGCGCGGTCGATCTGCGCCGCGCGCGCCACGTGTTCTTCCAACAGGCGGAACCCTTCCAGGTAGTAGGGGCGGGCCATGCGATTGACGATGAACCCCGGCGTGGCCTGGCAGACGACATCGTGTTTCCCCAACGCCGCCACCAGTTGGCGGCAGCGTTCGGTGGTGGCGTGCGCGGTAAAGTAGGCCGGAATGATTTCAATCAGCTTCATCAGCGGCGCGGGGTTGAAAAAATGCAAACCGATAAAGCGTTCGCTGTGCGTCACCGCAGTAGCCAGCTTGTTAAGCGACAGTGAGGAGGTATTGGTGGCGATCAGCGTGTCGGGCTTGACCACCGCGGCGATGGCCGCCAGCACCTCAAGTTTGGTTTGTTCTTGCTCGGCGATGGTTTCTATCACCAGCTCGCTGTCGGCGATGGCCTCAAACACTGAAGTGAACATTAGATTGGCCAGCACCGCGCCTTTATCCTGCAGCGCGATCTTGCCCTGTTCGACTTTCTTGTTCAGGTCTTGCGCGATATATTCGCGAGCCTGATTGAGGGTATTGCCGTTGCGATTATAAAGCACCGTGCGAATGCCTTTTTGCGCGAAAAGATAAGCGATGCCTCTGCCCATCGTTCCCGCGCCGATAATCGCAGCCGATTGAATTGCCGCATTACTTTCTGCCATAGAAAATCCCCGTCACTGTATGCCATGCGAAATTCGCAAATGCTTATTATCTCTTTGGATTTACGGCGGCACTGGGTGCCTGTCTGGAAAGTAATTGGTGGTGTCCTGGCTGTCTAACGGTAGAAATGACAGGTTTACGTGCCGAGGAGAGTATGCTATTCGCGTAGTTTTCCTGTTCGGCGCAATAAAAAGGCTTATTTAAAGGGGAATAGCTGTTTTCGTTATAGCGTTGGTATTTTTTATTATATGAAACGGCTACTGGCGCCGGGCGGCGATATTCTATAGTGAACCTGACCTATCGATAAATCGACATCGCTATCTGGAGAACCTGCGTTATGGATACCCGCACTCAACGGCTCATGGCGGAGGTGATTGGCAGCCTGGCCGATCGCGAATGCTTTCTGACGCAGCTGGGGCCCTGCGCCGAGGCGTTGGGGTTTGATTATTTCTCTTACATCGTATTTTCCTGTTATCCGGCCAGCAGCCCCAAGATGCTGATCGAAGGGAATATTTCAACGAACTATCTCGAAGATTATCGGCGGCAGCGGGTGTATTTGCAGGATCCGGTTATTGAGCGTGCTCACCACTCCACGCTGCAGTTCCAGTGGGACGAAAGCTTTTATCATGAGCGGCCGACGCTTTGGCGGCGTATGGCGCAATTCGGCCTGTGCGCCGGTTGGTCGCAGTCGGTCAAGGATTGCTATGGCAGGTTGGGGATCCTGACGTTTGCCGGTAAAGCGCTACCCGAGCAAACGCCGCAAGTGCGTGCGGCAAATGAAACTTTTTCCTTTGGCTGGCGCAAACCGCCCATAAAACGCTGCGGGAGGCCTTGATATCGGTGAATGATGACGCGATAAAAGATGTGCTGACGCTGCGCGAAAAAGACATTTTACGCTGGTGCAGCGAAGGGAAAACGGCGGAAGAGATCGCGTTGTTGATGGGGGTGAGCGAGCGCACGGTCAATTTCCACATCGGCAACTCGATTAAAAAAC
>NZ_JVEL01000254.1:0-6487 GCF_001076875.1 Serratia sp. 506_PEND | reverse complement strand
GTTGTCGAAAAGCAGGAGAAAACATCATGAACTGGGTCGAAACCTTGGCGGAGTACTACCGCCTGAGCCGCACGGGTGAAACGCAGCATTGGCTGTGTCGCCGCTGGTTGCTTCAGGAGGAGGCGCGTTTGGCCTATTTGCGGGAGTTGCTGGAGCCGACTGCGCCACGGCGGCGGTGAACAGGGCGCCGGCGTTGCCGGCGTCGTTTCGCGGGATTAACCGAAGGCGATCGCCGCCCAACGCAACAGCAGCAGCGCCAGGCAAATCAGCAGCAGCACCACGACCATTTTACTGAGCTTGTT
Organism: Serratia sp. 506_PEND; assembly: GCF_001076875.1. NCBI lineage: Bacteria > Pseudomonadati > Pseudomonadota > Gammaproteobacteria > Enterobacterales > Yersiniaceae > Serratia > Serratia sp. 506_PEND. The sequence goes on along the minus strand of NZ_JVEL01000254.1, from coordinate 6,185 downwards.
GCCCATGCGTTTTGTCGCCACGTCGCCTTCCTTTTTAGCTGAAATACCACCCGCCGGCGAGGAGGATGAGGAAAAGCGTCACTAACGCGACGCCGTTGAGTAAGTCGCTGAACGTATCGTCAGCATCGATGTCATTTTGCCGCATGTTACCGCCTGGCGGACGCCATTGGGTGAATAATGTTCACAGTATGCGCCCCGCAGCGCGACAGGCACAGCGAAGAACGGTAAAAACGCGTAAAGACGGCGGTGGCGGAATGCGCAGTCGCGCCTGCGACGGGTGCAGACGGCCGGCAATACGTTGTACTATCCTGTCTGCATTGAGGCATTTTTCCAAAAGGTATAATCATGGCGACGGCAATTCCACAGAAATACGAACACCTTGAGCGTTGGGCATTCGGCGATACCGAGCAGCAGGCCGATGAAGTGGTGCAATTGATCCTCAATGGCACCAAAACGGCCACCTGTTCCAACCTGGACGGCGAAGGGATCCCGCAGGCCGGCGATCTGTTCCTGGTGGTGGATGGCAAGGGGGAGCCGGTCTGCGCGGTCGAGCTGACCGCGGTGGAAATGAAAACTTACGATCAGGTCGATGAAGCGCACGCCTTTGCCGAAGGCGAGGGCGATCGCTCGCTGGCGCATTGGCGCAAAGAGCTGCAGCGCTTCTTCGAAGAGTACGATCTGTTCTCGCCGGACATGACGCTGGTGCTGATGAATTTCAAAGTCGTCGACAAATTCTAATCTTATGCACGCCGTTCCCTACGAGTGCCAGTGGGCGAGCCCGGAGTTGGCCGCCGATCTGATAGCCGGCCGCGCGACGCTGGCGCAAGACGAAAATTGGGCGCGCAGCGGCGCCCGCGATCGGGCCGAGTACATCGAGTGGGCCAACCACGTGTGCGGCATGGCCTGCCTGAAAATGGTGCTGGGCCATCGCGACGGCGCAGCGCCGCCGCTGCTGGAGCTGGCGCGGCGCAGCCTGCCCTATGGCGCCTATGTGCGCGAGGGTGAGCGGATCAAGGGCCTGATTTACGCGCCGTTCGTCGAGTACGTGCGCGAGCAGTTCGCGCTGCAAGCGGAGGTGAAGGTGGGGCTGGCGGCTGCCGACGTGCCGGCGCTGCTTAGCGAATGCCGTTACTTTATCGCCTCGGTGCATCCCGCCATTCGCCGGCCGGAGAGCGCACCGCCGCACAGGGGCGGGCATCTGGTGCTGATCACCGCCGCCGATGCGCAAAGCGTGACCTTCCATAATCCTTCGGGCGACAGCCCGGCGACGCGTGAGCGAGTACAGCTGTCACTCAACCGCTTCGCCCCTTTCTTTGCCGGCCGCGGCATCGCCATCGCATAAAAAACGCGCTGTTTCCGATGAAAACAGCGCGTCGTCAGCAGTTCTGATGCATTTTCATGCCAGCCGCATCACCCAGGCGTCCGCCTGCCGATCGTAGTGTTGCTTGTACAGCAGCGACTGTTTGCCGTCGAGGATCGCCGGGATGCTGGTATGTTCATCCCAGCCGTCCAGCTGCATGCACAGATCCGGATCGGACTTGCAGGGAATGCTCAGGGTGCCGGCGCGGTCGGCGCCGGCGTGAAGATGCGCGTCATCGACCTCGAAGCTGCCAATTTTTACGACGGTTTTGCTCATGGGAACTCCTTGCTCAATGGTGTGGTAGGAGGTTAGACCAGTGTGGTCATCGGTAAGAGCATAGCCAAATGAGCAAAAAATGCCACATAAAAATTACATTTTGGAAACAATTTCCACGCCGGCAAAACACAACGCCTAGTACTCCACCACAAAACTGAGGTTGTCCTGATAGCTGCCGACCGCCACTTCCGTCTGCGCCGCATTGATTGCCGCCTTATACGGGATGCTTTGCGCCAGGCCGGTGCCGGCGCCGCTCTGTTTGTTGGTGCTATCCCAAACGGTCGTCGTATTAGGCAAGTAAATCTGGTACTGCATGAAATTGCTGGTGCCGCTTTTCATGCGCCGCCAACCGGTGACCGGGTTATTGCCGTTGGTGAAATAGGTGTTGTATCCCTCGGTTTTGGTGCAGGTCAGGGTAATGCTCTGATTGACAGGATTGAACTGCCCGACCAACGCCATGCTGCCGAAGTTGACGTTGGGCGCGGTGCCGATCAGGCAATCTTTGGTGATGGTGACGCTGACGCTGACCGTGCTGGGTTTGTCGACGCCATCCCACCAAACGCACAGGCCGAGCACGCCCAGACCGCAAATATGGTAATTCCAGATCAGGTTGATGCTGTCGGTATAGGTTCCTGCGCGCACGTTGGCGCCGGCGGTGGTTTTGATATACAGCGGAAAGTTGACGTTGGAGGAAATCAGGATCAGCGACAGCAGGTTCAGCGAGCTGTAGTCGATGGTTTGGCCGATGCTGTAAGGATATTGGTAGTTGGCGTCGGGGTAGATCAGGTAAGCGATTTTATCGCCGGAACCGTCGGTGTTGGCAACCGCCATATTGTTGGTGGTGGAGGCGATCTTGACCGTGACGGTGTTTTGCGTGAGCAAATTGAGGCCGAGGCCGGTGCAGTTGAGGCCGGCGGTGCCCTGGGCGTTGATCTGCCCATTGTAGACCACGAAAGAGCTGCTCCCCGGTAAGGTGACGGTGCCGTTGGTGGTGGCGCAGTCGGCGAATGCGCGCTGACAGAGCAGCAGCGAAAGGGTCAACAATAAGGCTTTAAATCCCCGAAACATAGTGACTCTCCGTCGTTGAATTAGCGGCAGACAACCGGGCCGACTCGCTGGATGCCCTGAGGCTTCGCCAGACTGAATTCCGCCTGGCACGGCGGGCCGCCGTCGGCCGGGATCACGCTCAGGCGATTGTGTTGTTGCACCGGGTCGATATAGGTCATGCCATCCCAACCGACATAGCTCTGCTGACGGCCGCCAACCACCGCCACCTGGCTGCCGTTGGCCAGCGGTTTGCCTTGCTCGTCAACCAGTTCGACGTCGGCGGCGGAGATGGGTTGGATGGGGAACTCGACCAGAAAACCGCTGTGATCGCGAATGGCGACGGTTTTTTCCACCGTCGGCAGCGCGACGTCGGCGGGCAGGTTGAGCGGATCAATCTGGAATTTCGCATGGTAGTAAGAGGTGACGGTCGGCACCAGTAAATAGCCCTGGGCATCGGTCTTGCCGATCGGCTGGTTCTCATAGCTCACCGGAATGTCGGCGTATCCTTGCGTGGACACCAGCGCAAAGGCATCGTTGATGGTGTTGGTGGCGTATACGCCGCCGTTCATCGCCACCAGCGAACCGCTGATTTCTCCCCAGTGGTTGGTTTCATCGCGGGTGCCGTATACGCCCGCTCGGGCTTCGAGCCTACGGGTTCGCCAGGTCAGATCCGCCTGGCGGTAATCGCCGCCGCTCGGGTTATTGGCGTAGGCCAGATTCCAACCGAAACCGCCATCGGTCGGCGCGGCGCGGCTGTAGCTGACGCGTTCGCTCCAGCGGTTGTTGTTGTCGCGCGCGGCGCTGAAGCTGGCCGTGCCCCAACTGTCGAACGGAATCGAGAGCTGCAGTTGGGCGCTGTAACCGCTGCTGCCGATTTCCCGGTTCAGCGAGGCGTACAGGCTGCTGTTGCGCCAAAGCGACACACTGTAGGACAGGTTCATCAGGCGGGTTCGTTGAGCGATGGCGTCGCGAACGTCAAAATAACCGGCGCCGAGGCTGCCGAGCCGGCCCAGGCTGACGCTGCCGGTCAACTGATCGGTGCGGCGGCTCAGACGGTAGTCGCTTTTATACACGGAAATGTCGCCAAAATCGGCGCTGCGCAGGATGCGTTGCGCGTTGAGGCTGAAGCGTGAGTTGCTGTAGGTGTAGCCAAAACTGCTCTGATCGCCGTGGTTGCCGGTGTAGCGATAGACGGGCTGGGGATCCGGCTGTTGCAACGGCCTGCCGGTCAGCGGGTCATAATACGTGGGGGATTGTATCGGCCTGCCGCCGTTAAACGCTTCGTCGCCGGCCTGGCTGACGCTGTAGGACGCGTTGAAAACCCCCCATTGTCCGATGCGAATGTCGGCGCCGCCGCCGCCGACCGCCAACTCGGCTGCGCCTTCGGCGCGCCCTTCCAGGGTTAACCAGTCAGTGACGCCGTAACGTAAGCTGGCGCTGCCTACCCATTGCCCGTAATCGGCAGAATTCAACCCGTAGTTGCGCCGCAGCAAACCGGTGGAAATGCTGAAATCGCTCATGCCGGTCTGCAGCAGGTTGCTGGCCACGTAGAACGGTACCGTGGTGCTGACCTGGCGGCCGAGGGCGTCGGTGGTGACGACGGTGGCCTGACCCGCGCCGTTAATGTAGGGCACGCTGTTGAGGGTAAACGGCCCGGGATTGATGTTGGTGGTGCTGTTTTTATAGCTGTTGATGTATAAATCGACGCTGCTGGGCAATGCCGCCTGACCGGAAAACTGCGGCAGCGGGTAGGTGATAAGATCCGGGCGCACCGCGAAATTGCGCGCCAATTGCAAGCCGCCGATGCGCACGGCGCTGCTCCAGGGGAGCGAGCCGGTGGTTAGGTCACCGGCGATCACACTCAGCATCCGCTGGTCATCGTTGAAACGCCAGTAGCTGTCATACCGAATATAGCGGCCGCCATCGTCGTTTGGCCCGCCGTTAAACCCGCTGCGGTAGATGCCGGTGTTGGCGACGACGCCGAACCCGTCGAACAGCCGCTGTTCGCTCCACGCCGACAGGTAGCCCGGCCGGCCATTGCCGTTGCTTTGGCTGGCGTAGATGTCGTAGTTGAACAGCAAACCGAGGCTGCTTTGCGCCGGCAAGCGCTGCAACGGTGAACGGGCGCCGATGGTTTGCTGCGGCAACCAGTCGTTGGGCACGTTGATCAGCAGCTGCTGGCTCTCGCCGCTGTAGCTGACATCCACCTTCTCCAGCCGATCGACGGCGATGTCTTTCGCCTGTTTATCCGCTACCGGCAGCCCGGCGTCGAGCAGTTGTTGGGGCGTCATGTAGTAATGGCCGCCGCGGTAGTTGACCGGCACGACGTTGCCGGTTTGGCGCCCGTTGACGACCGGCTCCAGATACAGCGTGGTGTCCGGCATGCTGATGGCGCTGGGCGGCGGCGGCAGATCGTCGCCGAGCGCAAACGGCAGCCAGCCGCCGGCCGCCATGCTCAGCATGGCACACGCCAGCGGCTTAAGGCTGAAGCGCCGCGTCGATAGCCTCCCTGTCGGCTGCACCTGGGCCTCAATAAGACGGAATGGCTACGGGCTGTTTGTTGTCATTGACCGTGGCCATCAGCTTGCCGCTGCTGAAACCGCCGGCGGGCGGCAAGGCGAAGCGCATCTGTGAACCGGGCAGCACGTATCCCATCAGGCCGGGATTCAGGCTGCGGCCTTGCAGCGTCACTTTCGATATACGGGCATGCACTGCGCCTTGATTTCGCACCTCCAGCCAGCGTTCGCTGCTTTGCTGCTGTAGACGATAGCTGAGCAGGGGTTGGCTGGCGGTCGCGTAATCGCGCGGTTTTTCGCTGTCCTGTTTGGTCCAGATGCCCTTGCCGCTGACGAACAGCGGCACCGAGTAGCGCATCTGGAATTTCAGCCCCATCTCCGCACCGCCGGGAGCGGCGCTCGACGATGGTTCTTTCACCGGCACTTCATCGACCAAAATGCGGTAGGCCCGCTCCTGTCCCGCCGCCGGCGCCGACTGTTTGATCAGACGTATCAGCTGGCGTTTGCCTGGCGCGATCGACGCCACCGGCGGGCTGGCGATCACGTCGCTTTGGTTGCTGTAATCGTCTTTGCCGGCGGTTTGCTGCCAACCCAACACGCGAATTTGCATATAGACCGGTTTGCTGTCGCGATTTTCCAGCCACAGCGCGGTGGCCTGTTGTTGATCTTCAATCACCGGATCGATCGGCCAAATGAGAATGGAAGCCGCGGCCAGGGCGTGCTGTTGGCTTGCCAGGAGCAAGGCTGCCGTTAACGGCAGACGGAAGGGTATGCGCATAACTCAATCCTTATTGCAAAAAACTTAATAAGTGACCGTCAACAAGACCGTATCGCTGTAAACGCCACTGGTGGGCAGGGTACTGGTCGAAAACAGACGGGCGTAAACCTTGATTTCTTGCGTGCTGCCGGTGGCGGCGACGGTCTGCGCCGCGCCGCCGTTGGCGCCATCTCCCCAAAGGGTGGCGTAGTTGCTGTCTTGATAAAGT
>NZ_JVEL01000253.1:0-1505 GCF_001076875.1 Serratia sp. 506_PEND | reverse complement strand
GATTTTAAAAATGAGCGAAAATGTCATTTTTTATCATAAATTCTGCACATTTTGAGCGGGGTTTAAATCGTTTTGAAAGCCGTTTGAATGAGTTTGTGATCTTGTTTCCGTTACTTCGCAAAATGGCTGGTAAAGTCTTACCCCCTACCTACACTCAGTTCAAACGGCCTGTTGGTGGTTATTGTCTAGGTCGTCACTTGTCGTGTCGGCAGTCCCTTCACGTGACCCCTTTTTAATCTCTTCATGAAGACGCATCAAGCGTTCTTTCTCTGCATCAGGAAGACGAGAGAATTCAGCGATCACTTCTATGTCACCAAGGGCGCTAAGTATCCCATTAACGCCATGATCCAGAATGGCTTCAACCAACGCATCCTGTTGCTTATGGGATAACTTCTTCAAAATAACCTCAAGCGAAGAATTGTTCCCCACCGTATCTCTGTGCGTGTCTTTTCTCTCTTCTATGACAGAATTAATGTTCGCCGAGTCTCCTGTAAGGAGCCATTCTGGCGTGCACTCCAGCACACAGGCCAAGATAGCCAGACGATCGAGCGTTGGGTAGGTTTTACCGCTCACATAGTTGCGTATGACCGTATCTGACATATCACACATGGCGGCCATGACTACATTAGACTTGATTCCTCGCCTCTTCATCGCCTCTTTTAAGCGCACTCCAAAGTGGTTTATTCCACTCTCAAGAAAAAACCGATCGCAGTTTTTTCCATCATAAGCGGTTTTTTGTTTGTAGCTATCTGACATTTAAAGGTTTCCTTAACTAGTTTTGCCTGCTAGCGCGACGAACAAATAAACCGAATAAATATCTTGATTTTGGTTTATTGTGGCGGTAGATTTATTCGCATACGATAATCGAATTTGATTATCGGTTTTGGTAAACCTTAGAGGATCACACAATGCAGTTTCCTAAACAAGATCTGGCACATTACTTCCTCACTCCTGGCCAGGACTGGCCCAGTGACCTCATCGTCAGGGCGTTAAAAAAAGCAGGTTTCAGCGTGTCAGTCTTGGAGGCTGAGCTGGAAATTGCTGACGGCTCCCTGCGCAATGTGTTTTATCGTCACGTTCCGAGATATGAGCATTTCATCGCACAAAAAATCGGGCTGTCACCGGATGTTATCTGGCCGAGCCGTTACAGTTCTGACAGCCGTCAGATCGCGTGACTGGAGGGCTTGAGATGTCCATCTGGTTAACCGCGAAAGAGTGCGTGTCCCTGCCGGGGTTGCCCCTCATGGAACACAACATCCGCAATCGCCTGGATAAGGCTGCTGGCGAATGTGGGGATTTACGCCGTCGTCGCGAGGGTACCAAGGCTTTCGAGTACCACATCGATTGCTTGCCAGCGGAGGCTCGCGAGGTTGTGTGCCAGCGTCATTACAAATCAGCGCTGGAGCAGTCCGGCTGCAAGTCGGTGGATGTGCCGGTGCCGAATAAGCGCCCCAATCTCAAGTCACCGCAACAGTTGGAGATCATGCGCAAGTGTCCCGCCCTAC
>NZ_JVEL01000252.1:0-29711 GCF_001076875.1 Serratia sp. 506_PEND | reverse complement strand
AACGCGGACGCCGCTTCCCGTGCTGCCGCCCAGTATAGGGAACCGCCGGTTTATTTCGGCGTAATCAAAGGAGTTGCCCATGACGAAGAACATGGCCGCGATCTTTCTCTTGCTGTTGCCGCCGCTAAGCCAAAGCGCCGGCGCAGCGCGCTACGACAGGCCGTGCGAAGGGGTGTCGCCGGTGCTGTTTCAAAAGCGCCTGAAAGCGCTGGCGCAGGATCTGCGGCAGGAAATAAGCGAGGAAGCGCCGCCGACGGAGCGCGATGCGGAAGAGCTGGCGCGGTTGGCGGAGTGCGCTATCGAGCCCGGCAAGGCGCCCGTCACCGGCGGGCAGCGCGTCTCCCGTTCAGAGGAAAAGCCGACGGCATCACCGAACGGTTGCTGAGCCGGCGTGTGCGCAGAGTCAAGCGATGTAATGTAAAAGGAGTCATTGATGAAAAGGATCGTGTTGGCCGGCGTGGCCTTGTGTTGTTCCAGCTTCGCGCAGGCGCGGGTGGATCTGGAATACCATGCGGCGGCGCCGAAGGACAGTAAGGTCACCGAGGAGTACCAGAAAAAGCGCGACGCATTGCGCCACAAGGTGTGGAATGTCGATAACCTGACGCTGGCCAACGAGCAGGCGATTGCACGCGAACAGCAGCGCGAAGCCGCTGAGACCGCCGAGCGGCAGCAGCGGAATCTGGAACAGCAGCAGAAAAAGCAGCGCTGCCTGCGGAGACACTCGAAAGATCCTCACCCCGAGGCGAAGTGTTACAGGCACAACTTCTAACCTTCAACGTCCGGGCGCTTTCTGCGCCCGACGTCGTTTAGGCCGGGCGGCAATGCTCTTTCAGCATGGCGATCGCGTCCGGCTTCAGCTGATACAGATAGACCGGTCGGCCGGTGGCGCCGTACAGAATACGGGTGCCGAGGATACCGCTCTCCGCCAGATAGATGAGGTACTTGCGGCAGGACACTCGCGAAATGCCAATGGCGTTGGCCAGGTTGTCGGTGGAGAATTCGCTGTCGTGCTGCTGTTCGATCCACTCGCACACCGTGCTCAGGGTGATGCTGGTCAGGCCCTTCGGCAGCTTTTTGCTCTCCTGGCCGCCGGGCTGGCGGCGCAACAGACTGTCGACGTCGGCCTGCGAAAACTCGCGCTGCGCCAAGAGCTGGGACTGTTGCCGATAGTGGCTCAGCGCCTCCTTGAAGCGGCTGAACTGGAACGGCTTGATCAGATAATCCACCACGCCGTAGTGCAGCGCTTTTTGCACCGTGTCCACGTCGCTGGCGGAGGAGATGATGATCACATCGGTCTTCTCGCCGAGTTCGCGCAGACCGGGCAGCAGATCCAGCCCGTTCTCCTGCTGCATGTAGATATCCAGCAACACCAGATCGATGTTGACGCTGGCATCGGCCAGCAGGGCGCGCGCCTGGCTCAGGGTGGCGACCGTCGCCTGGCAGTGAAAACCGCCGACCTGGCTCAGGTAGTATTTGTTCAGCTCCGCCACCATCGGGTCGTCGTCGACAATCAGTACGTTAATCATGGGCTCTGCTCTTGGCCTGATAGGGAAGGTGCACGAAAAATTGGGTCAGCTCGCCCGGTTCGGATTCGAAATCGATGCTGCCGCCCAGTTTCTCCAGATGGCTGCGGATCAGCGCCAGGCCGATGCCGCGTCCCGTTCCCTTGGTGGAAAATCCGTGTTCGAAGATGCGCGCGCCGATCGCCGGATCGATGCCGGGGCCGTCGTCGCTGACGATACAGTGTAATTGATCGTCGTGATGATGGAAGCTCAGGCCGATCTCGTGGCCCTCAACGCCGTCGATGGCGTCGATGGCGTTTTCGATCAGGTTGCCGAGCACGCTGATCAGCACGTGGGTGGTCTCCGCATCGTCGGTTTCCGGCAGCAGGCTGGTTTCCTCGATGGTCAGTTCGATGCCGGCCTCGTGGGCGCGGCTGATCTTGCCGATGAAGAAGCCCGCCACTTCCGGCGAATGGATCTTGCGCAGCAACGCGCCGATCTCTTCCTGGTAGTTGCTGGCGGTGTTGATGATGTAGTTTTCCAACTGCTGATAGGCCTTCATGTGCAGCATGCCGAGTATCACATGCAGCTTGTTCATAAATTCGTGCGACTGCACCCGCAGGGCGTCGGCGTAGTGCGCCATGCCGCTCAGCCGCTGCAGCAGGCGGCTGACTTCGGTTTTGTCGCGGAAGGTGGCGATGGCGCCGGTCACCTGGCCGTTGACGATCACCGGCACGGTATTGGTCAGCAGTTCGCTGCCGTTGAAGCTGATCTGCCGATCGCGCAGCGGTTCGCCGCTGGCCAGCACCTCCGCCAGATGCAGCTGCGCCGGCCAATGCTTGCTGGCGGCTTCCAGCAGCAGGTTTTCCACCGGCCCGCTCTGGCGCAGCAGGCGCTTGGCTTCGTCATTGACGATGGTGATGCGAGATTCATTATCGACCGCGATCACGCCTTCTTTAATCGACTGCAGCATGGCGTTGCGCTGTTCGAACAGGTTGGAGATTTCGTAAGGCTCGAAACCCAGCATGATGCGTTTGAGCGCAGAGACCAGGAAAAAGGTGCCCAGGCTGCCGACCAGGGCGGCGAAGGCGATGGTCCAATAGATGATCCAACGGCTCTCCGCCACCACCCGCTGCACGGTGTCCAGCGCGATGCCGAGCGCCACCACGCCGATTTGTTTTTTCTGATCGTCATACACCGGCACGAACACCCGCAGCGCCGGGGCCAGCGTGCCGCGGTTGATGGCGCTGTTGACGTTGCCTTGCAGCGCGGGCGCCAGATCGTCGCCGATAAAATGCTTGCCGATCAGCCAGGGTTTAGGGTGCGAATAGCGGATGCCCTGCATATCCACCACCACCACGAACAGCAGCTCGTTTTGATGGCGCACCTGCTCGGCGAAGCGCTGAATGGCGCCGCTGTGATCGCGCCGCTGCAAGCCGTCGATCACGGTGTTGGAGAGCGCCAGCGTGTTGGCGACGGCGATGGCTTTTTGCTGCAGCTGATCTTGCCCCTCGCGGCTCATCTGCACGAAAAACAGCGCGAACACCACCAGCAGCACCGAAGCGATGATGGCGGACACCATCAGCGTGATGGAGGTGCTCAGCTTGAGCGGCACCCGTTGTTTTGGCATGGCGGTTCTCCGAATGGCGATATCACGGCGTATTCTAGCGAGGAATGCGGCAAGCTGCAGTTACCGGCAGCAGGTTATAGCATGCTGCCGGGGGAGCGGGGGGTTATTTTAGTTACAAAAGCGGGTTACTGCTGGTGGTAGATCTCCAGCGCCTGTTGGCCGCTGGCGCCCTGATGGATGATCGCCATCAGGGCGCGCACCACCTGCGACGGGTTGCTGTGTTGATAGACGTTGCGGCCATAGACCATGCCGGAGGCGCCCTGCGCCATCAGCGCGGCGGATTTCTCCAGCACCGAGCCCAGCTCACCCTTGCCGCCGCCGCGCACCAGCGTCGGGCAGCGCGCCGCTTCCACCACGCGGTGGAAATCTTCCACCCGATCGGTCGGATCGGCCTTGATGATGTCGGCGCCCAGCTCGCGCGCCAGCCGCACCAGCGGCACGATCTTCTCCACGTCACCCAGCGATCCGTAGGCGGCGCCCTGGCCGGCCGGGGCCATCACCAGCGGTTCGATCATCAGCGGCATGGCGTAGCGGTCGCAGGCGTGGCGCAGGCGGCCGATGTTTTCTACGCATTGGCGGAAAATGCCGGGTTCATCCGGGATCATATACAGGTTGACCACCACCGCGGCGGCGTCCATTTGCAGCGCAGCCAGGATCGGCGCTTCCGGATTGTGCAACACCGCCCACATCTCACGGTGGCGCGCGGCGTTATAGGCGTTGCCGACGTCGGTGCGCAGCACCAGCGCCGGCTTTTCGCGCTGCGGCGCGCGCTGCAGCAGATCCGCCTGGCCGTAGTTGACCTGAATGGCGTCGGGGCGCGCGGCGATCAGGTTGCCCATCACCCGTTCGATATCTTCCAGGCCGATTAAGAAATCCGGTTCGTTGGCGATGCCGTGATCGATCGCCACGTCCAGGCACTTGCCGTTGTTGAACAGGCGGTTCATCCGCACCTTACTGCTGAGCTGCATGTCAGGTCCTCCTGAGATAGGGATATGTCCATTATTGCCGAGTAAGGATGGTCGGGAAACGCGGAAACCGCAAACTGCGCGCCCGCTCGCAGTTTTTGCCGGCGCACGAAAGGGGAACGCTCGCGGGCGGCTTTCATTTCATTTGTTAGATCCATGTCATGTTTTTGTTAATAAGCCATTCCAAAACGCATGTTTCGCTTGTTTGGGTTAAAAAGTTTCAATAATCTAAATTATGAAATAAACATTTAAAAAAGCGGCGAGGACGCGGCTTTCTCCTCCAGGGGTTTATTTCAATTGATTGTTTTTAATCTGTTTTGAGATATCGATCACCATTTTGTTCACGGCCTTAATACGGCGATAACGCGGTAATTTCGCCGTATCAAAGGGATAACACCGACCGTATTGTTGTTTGAATGTAAAAAATATTTTTCATTAGCTGTCAACCAACAGACCTCTTCATTCTAACGATTAAAGGGTAACGAACATGAAGCTGAAGAAACTGATCGCCGCCTCGGTACTGATGTGCATGCTGCCGGCCAGCGTGTTGGCGAAAGACATCAAGATCGGCGTTTCCATGGCTTACTTCGATGACAACTTCCTCACCATTCTGCGCCAGTCGATGCAAAGCAAAATGAAAGCCGACGGCAACGTCAGCGGCCAGTTCGAAGACGCCAAGGGCGACATCGCGCAGCAAATTCAACAAATCGAAAACTTCGTCAGCCAGGGCGTCGACGCCATCATCCTCAACCCGGTGGATACCCAGGGCGTCAAGCCGATGATCAAACTGGCCGAGAACGCCAAGATCCCGCTGGTGTTCGTCAACCGCAAGCCGGAAGTGGCGCTGCCGGCCGGCATGGCCTACGTCGGATCCGACTCCAAGCTGGCCGGCAAACTGCAGATGGAAGCGCTGGCCAAGCTGATGAACGGCAAGGGCAACGTGATGATCCTGATGGGCGAGCTGTCGAGCGAAGCCACGCGCGACCGCACCCGCGGCGTGGAAGAAGTGGCGGCCAACTATCCCGGCATCAAAATAGTCGACAAGCAAACCGCCAAGTTCTTCCGCAAAGAGGCGGTGGACGTCACCACCGACTGGATTTTGTCCGGCCAGCAGATCGACGCCATCGCCTCCAACAACGACGAAATGGCCATCGGCGCTATTTTGGCGCTGAAGCAAGCCAAAAAACCCGGCGTGCTGGTGGCCGGCGTTGACGGCACGCCGGACGCGCTGGAGTTCATCAAAAAGGGCGATCTGGCGCTGAGCGTGTTCCAGGACGCCAAAGGCCAGGGCGAGGGCGCGGTGCAGACCGCCGTTCAGCTGGTGAAAGGCGAAAAAGTGGAAAGCAACGTGTTGATCCCTTACCAGCTGATCACTCAGGCCAATTACCAGCAATTCGCCGATAAAAACAAGAAATAAGCCTTGAAGCCCGCCGCGGGCGCCGGTGTGGGGCGAGCGCGGCGGAAAACGTGGGTCAGTGCGGAGGTAAGCGGTATGTACCCTTATGTTCTTGAGGCCGAAGGCATCAGCAAGCAGTTCCCCGGCGTCAAAGCGCTGGATAAGGTCTCGATTAAAATCAAACCCGGCAGCGTGCATGCGCTGATGGGAGAAAACGGCGCGGGCAAATCGACGCTGATGAAATGCCTGATCGGCATCTACCACCCGGATGAAGGCTCGATAAAAATCAAAGGCCGGCCGGTCACCTTCAGCGACACGCTGCAGGCGCTGCATTCGGGCATTTCCATGATCCACCAGGAGCTGAACCTGGTGCCTTACATGACGGTGGCGGAAAACATCTGGCTGGGGCGCGAGCCGGCGCGGTTAGGGTTCGTCAACCACGAACAGCTGAACGAGAACACCCGCGAGCTGCTGGCGCGGCTGAACATCAAACTGCAGCCGGACACGCTGGTGGGTGATCTGAGCATCGCCAACCAGCAGATGGTGGAGATCGCCAAGGCGGTGTCCTACAACGCCGACGTCTTGATCATGGACGAACCGACCTCGGCGCTGACCGAAGGTGAAGTGGTGCATCTGTTCGCCATCATCCGCGAACTGCGCGAGCAGGGCAAAGGCATCATCTATATCAGCCACAAGATGGACGAGATCTTCGCCATCACCGACGAAGTGAGCATTTTCCGCGACGGCACCTTCATCGCCTGCGACAAAACCGAAAACCTGACCAAACAGTCGCTGATCACCATGATGGTGGGGCGCGAACTGACGCAGATGTTCCCCAAATTCAACAACAATATCGGCGAGGAAGTGCTGCGGGTGGCGGGGCTGCGCCGCAGCGGCTGGTTCCATGACGTGTCGTTCAGCGTCAAACGCGGCGAGATCCTCGGCGTCGCCGGGCTGGTGGGCGCCGGGCGCAGCGAAGTGATGGAAAGCCTGTTCGGCATGCATCCGGCGGACGGCGGCGAGATCTTTATCGAAGGCCAGGCGGTGAAGGTCGATTCCCCGGCGAAGGCGATCGAGAGCGGGCTGGCGTTTCTCACCGAAGACCGCAAGAAATCCGGCCTGTTTCTGGTGCTGTCGGTGGTCGAGAACATGAGCATCGTCAACCTGTCGGAATACATCGGCAAGAACGGTTTCGTCAGCCACGTACAGATGGCCAAAGACTGCATGGATCAGATCAAAAAACTCAACATCAAAACGCCGACCATGGATCAGATCATCAATAACCTCAGCGGCGGCAACCAACAGAAGGTGCTGATCGCGCGCTGGCTGCTGGCGCAGCCGAAAATTCTGATCCTCGACGAACCGACGCGCGGCATCGACGTGGGGGCGAAAGCGGAAATCTACCGCCTGATCAGCGAGCTGGCCAACCGCGGCGTCGCCATCATTTTGGTCTCCTCCGAGCTGCCGGAGATCCTCGGCATGAGCGACCGGGTGATGGTGATGCACGGCGGCCGCATCACCGGCATTTTGGACAAAGACGACGCGGACCAGGAGAAGATCCTGGCGCTGGCCTCAGAATAACGAAGGGTGAACATCATGAGTAACGTAAAGATTGAGAAGCCGCTCTCCGCCGATTCAACGGGCAAGGGAACGCTGTTCTCCGGGCTGAGCGGCAAAATGCCGAAGGATACCGGCATCTTCATCGTGATGATCGGCATCGCGCTGATCTTCGAAATCCTCGGCTGGTACATGCGCGATCAGTCGTTCCTGCTGAACCCGAACCGCCTGCTGCTGATCGTGCTGCAGGTGGCGATCATCGGCATCATCGCGGTGGGCGTCACCCAGGTGATCATCACCACCGGCATCGATCTCTCCTCCGGTTCGCTGATTGCGCTGACCGCGGTGGTAGCGGCCAGCCTGGCGCAGACCTCGGACAGCATTTCGCCGATGTACCCGGGGCTGCTCGATCTGCCGGCGGCGATCCCGATCGGCGCGGGGATTGGGGTGGGCATTGTCTGCGGCTTTATCAACGGCTTCCTGATCACCCGCACCGGCATTCCGCCGTTCATCGCCACGCTGGGGATGATGGTATCGGCGCGCGGTCTGGCGCAGTACTACACCAAGGGCAATCCGGTCAGCTTCCTGTCGGACGGCTTCACGTCAATCGGCCAGGGCGCGATGCCGGTGATCATCTTCCTGGTGATTGCGGTGATCTTCCATATCGCGCTCAAACACACCCGCTACGGCAAATACATCTACGCCATCGGCGGCAATATGACCTCGGCGCGGGTGTCCGGCATCAACGTCAACAAATATCTGGTGACGGTTTACACCATCGCCGGCGGGTTGGCGGGACTGGCGGGCGTGGTGCTGGCGGCGCGCGTCAGCAGCGGCCAGTCGAGCATGGGGATGTCGTACGAGCTGGACGCCATCGCCGCGGCGGTGATCGGCGGCAGCAGCCTGATGGGCGGCGTCGGGCGCATCACCGGCACGCTGATCGGCGCGGTGATCCTCGGCCTTATCAAAAGCGGTTTCACCTTTATCGGCGTCGATTCTTACATTCAGGACATCATCAAAGGCGTGATTATCGTCGCCGCCGTGTCGATCGACATGCGTCGCAATCGCAAAAAACACTGATTGCCGTGAATTGCCGCCGGCGCCAAGGTTGGCCGGCGGCGTTTTTTTACCGGGGGGCACATCATGAATTACCTGAAAGGGCTGTGGCTGGCGGTGGCGCTGTGTGCGTCCACCCCGGCATTGGCGCAAACCATCGGCGTATCGATGGCCTATTTCGACCAGAACTTCCTCACCATTATCCGCCAGGCGATCGACAAGGAGGCCAAGGCGCGCGGCATTACAGTGCAGTTCGAGGACGCGCGCGGCGACGTCGGCCGCCAGACCGATCAGGTGCAGAGTTTTATCAGCGCCGGGGTGGACGCGATTATCGTCGATCCGGTCAACTCGGCCAGCACGCCGGTAATGACCAAAATGGTGCAGGCCGCCGGCGTGCCGCTGGTGTACGTGAACCGCACGCCGGGCGACGCCAAACTGCCGCAGGGCGTGGTGTTCGTCGGCTCCGACGAGCGGGAATCCGGCACGTTGCAGATGGAAGAGTTGGCGCGGCTGGCCAACTATCAGGGCAACGTGGCGGTGATGATCGGCAACCTGACCGACGCCGGCGCGCTGCAGCGCACCAAAGACGTGGAGCAGGTGGTGGCCAGGTACCCGAAAATGAAAGTGGTGCAGAAGCAGAGCGCCAACTATTCACGCAGTGAAGGCATGGATCTGATGATGAACTGGCTGACCAACGGCGAAGCGATCGACATCGTCGCCGCCAACAACGACGAGATGGCGATCGGCGCGATCATGGCGCTGCAGCAGGCGGGCAAGGCGGACAAGAAAGTGCTGATCGGCGGCATCGACGCTACGCCCGACGGCCTCAAGGCGCTGGCCTCCGGCAAGATGCAGGTCACGGTGTTCCAGGACGCGGTCGGCCAGGGCAAGGCCTCGGTCGATGTGGCGCAGCGCATGATCAACGGTGAAAAGCTCGAGCCGTATTACTGGATCCCGTTCGAGCTGGTGACGCCGGCCAATCAGGGAAAATACGCGGCCAGGCCGTGAGTTAACCGCCAGGTTCGCGTTGCCGGGGCGCTGCTTGCAGCGCCTTTTTTATTGGCGTCAGTTACATGTCCGCTTGCGGCCAGCGCGGCGCGGGATCTTGCCTCACACTGAGGATCTTTAAACCGCGTGAGGATGAGCGATGAATGCATTAAACGGCAAGGTGGCGGTGATCGGCGGCGCCAGTTCGGGGATCGGCAAAGCGGCAGCGCTGCTGTTCGCCCGGAAGGGGGCGGCGCTGGTGTTGGGCGCCCGGCGCGCGCCGCTGTTGGCCGAGTTGGTGGAGGACATTCGGCGCGAGGGCGGCCGAGCATTGGCGGTGGTGGGTGACGTGCGCGACGAAGCCTTCGCCGAACGGCTGACGGCGACGGCGGTCGACGAATTCGGCGGGCTGGATATCGCCTTCAACAACGCCGGCACCTTGGGGCCGCTGGGGCCGTCGCTGGCGCTCAGCGCGTCAGAATGGCGCGAGGTGCTGGAAACCAACCTGTCCAGCGCCTATTACGGCGCCAAGCATCAAATTCCCGCCATGCTGGCGCGCGGCGCGGGCTCGGTGATCTTCACCTCCACGTTCGTCGGCCACACCGCGGCGTTTCCCGGCACGGCAGCCTATGCGGCCGGAAAATCGGGGCTGATCGGCCTGACGCAGGCGCTGGCGGTGGAGTTTGGCGGGCGCGGCATTCGGGTGAACGCGCTGCTGCCGGGGGGCACCGACACGGCGATGGGCCGGCAGATGAGCAATACCCCGGAGGCGCTGGCGCAGGTGGCCGATCTGCACGCGCTGAAGCGGCTGGCGATGCCGGAGGAGATCGCGCAGGCGGCGCTGTATCTGGCGTCTGACGCTTCCTCATTCGTCACCGGCACCGCGATGCTGGTGGACGGCGGCGTGTCCATTCAGCGCGGCTGAGGTTGGCATGGCCCGTGGCCTGGCGCCACGGGCATACGGGAGAGATTTACCAGCCTTTGACGGCGTCACCTTTGTAGATGTCGGCGGCGCTGGCCGCCACTTCATCAGTCTGGTAGGCCTTGACCAGATCCTTCACTTTCTCGCTGTCTTTGTTGTCGATGCGGCTGGCGAAGATGTTGACGTAAGGCGAGTTTTTGTCTTCGACAAACAGCCCGTCCTTGGCCGGCGACAGGCCAATCTGGCTGGAATAGTTGGTGTTGATGATCGCCAGCGTCACCTGTTGGTCGTCCAGCGCGCGCGGCAGTTGCGGCGCTTCAATCTCGACGATCTTCAGCTTTTTCGGGTTGCTGACGATATCCAGCGCGGTCGGCAGCAGGCCGACGCCGTCTTTCAGGGTAATCAGCCCCTGTTTTTGCAACAGCAGCAGCGAACGGCCCAGGTTGGTCGGATCGTTAGGCACCGCCACCTGCGCGCCGTCCGGCAACTGGCTGAGTGCGGTTATCTTCTTCGAATACCCGGCGATCGGGTAGACGAAGGTATTGCCCACCGCCGCCAGCTTGTAGCCACGCTCCTGCATCTGCTTGTCCAGGTAAGGCTTGTGCTGGAAGGCGTTGACGTCCAGATCGCCATTGTTCAGCGCTTCGTTCGGCAGCACGTAATCGTTGAAGGTCACCACCTCCACGTCCAGATCGTATTTTTGCTTGGCGACCTTCTGCACCACCGCCCACAGCGACTGATCGATGCCGGCGCTGATGCCGACCTTGATGTGGTGCTCGTCCTGTGCGGTCGGGCCGCATGCGGTCAGCAGCAGCGTGCCGGCGGCGGCCAGCGCCAACGTGAGGTTTTTCAGCGTAAATGTCATTTTCCCAGAGTCCTTGTCAACATTGCCTGCTAATTTTGGCGGGCAGAATAGTGGCAGTGACTGTAGGTAATCGCTGGGCTAAAACAAAATACTGATTCACTATGACTCATAGCGATTAGCTATGAGCGGCCGCTGCCCGGCGCGGTGCGGATTGTTTTGACGGCGAATCGGCGGGCTTATTATGATAGCCGTTGGCCCGTAAGGGCAGACTGGGTACTGAAACGAAGGAATAGACAATGCGATTGAACACTTGGAGCAAGGCGCTGCTGCCGCTGGTGGTGTTGGCCTGCGTCTCGGCGACTCAGGTTCGGGCGGCGGAGAGCGATACCGGGCCGATCCCTAAACAACTGCTGGGCAACTGGCGCGTCAACAAAATTGTGCCGACTCAAACCACCGGCTGCTGGGATCAGCAACAGGCGCAGAGCCTGATCGGCGGCAAAATCAGCTATAAGGCGGATGCGTTCAGCTGGAACGACACGGCGCTGAAAAGCGAAGGGGCGACCGTCAGCACCGTAGAAGCGCAGGAGTTTGTCGAGGACAATGCCGGCAGCAGCTCCTATATCGATTTCCCGATGCTGGGCATCAGCACGCCGTCGGTCGAGCGTGTGGCCATTCAGCACGCGGATACCGTCATCAAAGGCATCACCGATCAGGGCACTGATGGGGTGCCCGGTGATAACGTGCTGGTGAAAGACGCCAACACGCTGATCCTGTCGTTGTGCAACGTCTGGTTTGAGGCGCAGCGCGAGAAATAATTTCTGCCTTCAGCCCCGGCAACGGGGCTTTCCCACCGCATCACCTCCCGCCATGAGCGCTATTTCTGAACTAAAATTAATCATAACGATATGACCCCGGCGTGATATCGGAGCCTCGGCTCAACCGAGTCCATGACAGGAGGCGCTATGTGTTACCACCATATTGTCATCGCCACCGATCTGAGCGATGACGGCAAACGGCTGGTCGAAAAGGGGGCGTTGCTGGCGGAAGCGCTGCAGGCCAAACTCTCGCTGATCTATGTGGACGTCCACTACGACACCTACCACGCGGCGATCGGCTTTTCGGAACGCAGCTATGACGGCGTGCCGTTCGAAGAGAAGATCCGCAAAGAGCTGGAACCCACCACGCAAAACGTCAATTACCCGATCGCGGAAGTGATCATCGGGCGCGGCGGCTTCGTTGACGAACTGCGCACGGCGGTCGTGGACAAGAACATCGATCTATTGGTGTTCGGTCATCACCACGATCTGTGGGGCAACCTGTTTTCCTCTACCCGCAACGCCATCAACCAACTGAATATCGACGTGCTGGTGATCCCGATCCGTTCATAAGCGCGATCATGCCTCGTCCATTCACTCCGCGCTGCGGCGCGGAGTCTCTTTTGCAGCAAAAAATGCCGTGCTCGGTTGCATAATACATAAGTGAATACTAATGTGTTTATATGAACGAAAATGACATCTTCAAGGCGTTGGCCGATCCGACCCGCCGCCGCATCTTCGACAAACTCGCTGTCGCCAGCATGAACGCCAGTGCGTTGCGCGAAGGGCTGCCCATCAGCCAGTCGGCGATGTCACAACACCTGGCGGTGCTGCGTAACGCCGGACTGGTACGCGAGACGAAGCAGGGGCGCTGCGTCAATTACCAGGTCGACCCGGAAGGGCTGGCGCAGATCGCCCAGTGGCTGGCGAAGTACCGCGCCTACTGGCCGGCGCGCATCGACGCGCTGCAAACCTTGCTGAAGGACATGGATCAATGAACAAACAGGCTGAGCGGCCGCCGCGCGACCGGCTGGTGTTGGAGTATGCGCTTGAGGCGCCGCCGGAAAAAGTGTGGCGGGCGCTCAGCGTTCCTGAATTGCGCGAGCAATGGCTGCCGACGGGGGATCTGGCGCAGGCTGAACCGTTGGCCGCCACGCCGGGCGAGGCGGTGAGCTATCGCCTGCGCGACGACCAACCGCCGTTTCTCGAAAGCATCGTCACCCTGCAGATCGTGCCGGACGCCGGCGGCGGCAGCCTGCTGCGGATTATCCACCAGTTCGACGCCGCCAACGATGGCCCGCCGACGGTGATGCGCGCCGCCTGACGCGTTAAACACATTTCTCTTTGTTGCCAACCCAGGAGTTCACCGATGCGTGAGAAGATGATGCTCGTCCCGATGGTGGTGGAACAAACCAGCCGGGGAGAACGTTCCTTTGATATTTATTCGCGCCTGCTGCGCGATCGGATCGTGTTCCTTAACGGCGAAGTCAACGACGACGTGGCCGAAATGCTGTGTGCCCAGTTGCTGTTTCTGGAGGCGGAAAACCCGGAAAAACCGATCCACCTGTACATTAACTCGCCGGGCGGGGCGATCACCAGCGGGCTGGCGATTTACGACACCATGCAGTATATCCGCGCGCCGGTGCATACGCTGTGCATGGGCACCGCGCGTTCGATGGGGTCGTTTCTGTTGATGGCCGGCGAACCGGGGCACCGCATGGCGCTGCCTAATGCCAGCCTGCACGTGCATCAGCCGCTGGGCGGCTTTCAGGGGCAGGCCTCCGACATCTTGATCCACGCCGAAGAGATGAAGCGCACCAAAGACCGGGTGATTCGGCTGTATGCCCAACATTGCGGCCTAAGTTATGAAGAGGTGGAGCGGGTGTTGGATCGCGATCGCTTCATGACCGCCGACGAAGCGGCGGCCTGGGGGTTGATCGATCGGGTATTGCGGGCGCGGTAAAGGGCTCAGGAGTGCGAGGCGGATTGTTGCGTTTGCCAAACCCGTTCAAGTCCGAATTCGACCATTGCGAAATAGAGACTGAAATAGCGCTCCGCCATGATGAAGAACGAACTGTTGAGTTCGATCACCACATTATTGGTGGTGGTCAGCAGACCGGATTTTTCCGCCGCCTGCAGAATGCGGTTCACGTGCGCGCGTGAGACGGAGCAGGACTTGGCGATTTTGGCCGAGGAGAGCAGCAGAAAAGGGGAGTCCTGTCGGATGCTTTCGATAAACAGCATCAACAGCACCATGTGGCCGGCATCTTTGCTGATAAACAGCCCTGACTGTTGCACCAGATCGATCAGGTAGATCTCCTTGAGCATCAGTTGTCCGTAGGCGGCGAAAAAGGTGGACAGAAAGCCGGGCGCCGCCAGCAGCGCCGCGATGGGCATCTGTGGCGCCAGCGCCTGATAAGGCCGCGCCATTGAGGCGATCAGCGCCTGGGTTTCCGCCAGCGCGTGCGGCGTAGGCTTATAGCGTAACTGGCGTTTGTCATGCTCACAGGGTTTGACCTCCAGCCGGCGCCCGACCCGCAAGAAAAACAGAAAGGAGTCCAGGGAGTTCTCGCTGATCAAATTTTTCCCTTTAAAAAAGGCTTTGATGTCTTTCAGCCCGGCGGCGGGCTGGTGGTAATAAATGGACAGGATGGTGGAACAAATGATGAACCGGCTGTTCCTGAAGATGATTTTGTAAAACAGCGGATGTTTCTTGTAGGTCTCTTTCAATAACTCCCCGTGTTTGACGATGGCGGCGTGAAACGCCGGTGACTGCCTGATGATGTTGGCCTGTTTCTCCAGGTGAAACTGTAGCTGGAATCTGCTTAGACTCATTTTCCCTATTTCCTGTACTTAAAAAATGTGCTGCTTTTTATCGTTATGGGTTTGCTGTGTATGACTTGACGATCTGTTGGCCCTGGTCGTTGATGAGGGTGGCCTGAACGGTGATCTGAGAGGGGAGTTCCGACGCTGCAACGTCGTCCAGGTGATAATCTCGCGTGCTGAATGGCGCGGTCATCATGTCGCTTTCTTGCCGCACCGGGGCATCGCGCCTGTCGGTTTGCACGGCGATGCGCGCGAACGAGAGATAAAACTCCGACCGGTTGTGACAGCGCAGCAGATAGCCGCCCGGTGATTTTTGCAGCGTGAACGAAACGGCCTCGGCCGCGTTGTCGGCGTTTCCCTTCAGCGCGCTGGGCCGGTAGAAGATTTTCATCTGCGTGTTCATCGCCAGCGTCACGCTCGACGCCAGCGGCGGCGTGGCCGGCCGGCTGGGCGGGATCTCATACAGGTTAAGCCAGAACACCGACTCCCTGTCGGCGGGCAGGCTCGCGCCGGCAAACAGGATCCGCAGCCCTTTCAGCGCCGAAGGCTGCAGGGCGAATACGCTGGGCAGGGTGACAAACGGCGCGCGGGACAGTTCGGGGGCGGCGTTGACGTCACCGTTATCGACCCAGGTTTGCGCCACGATCGGATAGCCGTTGGTGTTGAGCAGCATCAGGGTTTTTTCCGTCTCGCCCTCGTGAAAGATCACCCGCGTGGCGGAGGCGATGATGCCCGCCTGCGCGCCGATGGAAGCCAGCGCCAGCAGCAGGGCGCATCCCATAATCAGGCATTTCTTTCTCATCATTGCACCTTAACCCAGACGTAGGCCCTGGCGTCCACCTTGCCGGCGGTGACGGTTTGGCCAGGCAGCCGGGCGAGCGTGGCGGTGAGCTGGGTGGTGTAGTGGGTAAACCCCGCCGCGGTGCTGCCGCCGCCGCTGGCGCCGTTGAGCACCGGATACCAGCCGGCGTCGTTGCCCTGCGGGCATTGCCCGGCGCTGCAGCGCGCCCAGCCGACAAAGTTCATCGGCGCGCCGTTGCCGGCGTTGGCGAGCGCGATGCCCACGCCGGTAGCGACGCTGCTGTCGGTGCCGTAGCCGCTGGAGAGCAGGTAACTCACGCCGCCGTTGGCGCTGACCAACCCGAGTCGCTGCGCCGCGACATAGCTTTCATACGGCACCTGCAGGCCGAGGGCGGTATTGTTGCTGCTGACGCCGGACACGGCGGCGTTGTCACATTCGATATTGAGGGTGAACTGCGCCTGTGAGGTTTGCCCGGCGGTCAACTGGCTGACGGAGAGGGTCGGCAGGATCACCAGCGGCGTGACGTTGCGCGCCACGCAGGTGGCGGTATAGGTCAGCGAAGAGATCGGTGCGGTGCCCATGCCCATCGCATTCCAGCGCCCGGTGCCCCAGGTGGCGTAGTTGGTGGCGGAATCGCTGCCGATAGGATCCGAGGCGATGCCGGGCCCCTGAAAGGTGACATAGCCGTTCGGCTGCGTGCAGGTATAGTTCGAATTGCCGGTGGTCGACGCCATGCCCACCAGCGGGTTGCCGGCGCTGTAGCCGCAGTAGTTGCTGGCGCCCGCGCCCGGCAGCGAGCTGATGCGGATCAGATCGGCGCGGATGGCGCTGAAGTCTTTCACCCGGATCTGGATTTTGTTGCCGACGGTGGCGTAGCGGGTAATCGGCGCCGACTGCCAGTAACGGGTAAAAACCTTGCCGGAATCCAGGTGGGTCAAACGGATGCCGACGTAAGGGAAGTAGGTGGCGTAATAGTTGGGGTTGCCGTCCCTGGCGCCCAGATCGTAATAGCCGCCGACGCGATCGTCGCCGTTGGTGGCGAAGACTTCATAAATTTGCCCGATATCGCCGGCATCGCATTCATACAGCACCTTATTGGGATCGGGATAGCGGGTGCCGGAGGTCAGATCGAACAGGCTGGTGCCGAGCGGCGTGCCGACGGGCTGCAGATAGGTGCTGGTCAGGTTGACCCGACCCAGCGCCGTGCCCACCCCGCAAGGATCGCAGCCGGAGTCGATCCAGGGGGCGACCCGCGTGCATTGCGCCAGCGCCGCGGGCGCGCCGAACAGCGACAGGGCGAACAGCGCCGGGGCGGCGACCAGATAAGAAATGCGTTTCATCGTCTCTCCTGAGATAAGTTAAACGGGCTAGCGGCACGGGGCGCTGAGCCGTTGGATCGGGCTGTCTTCCGCGACGGGCAGGCGGTAATGCAGCGTGCACTGCTGACCGGGCGCGTCGCCCCAGTTCAGCGTCAGCACACCGGCATTCCGGTCGCTGCGCAGATACACCTGATTGGCCTGGCCGACCATGCCCACGCTGTTGCCCGCTTTGTCCAATACGGTGGCGCCCATCGGGATCGGCGCGTTATCGGGCCGCTGCGCGGTGATCAGCAGCGCCTGGCCGCGCACGGTGTTGAAGCGCAGGCGCACCGTGGCGCCGGCGTACGGCGCGACGCGCCGCTGGCCGTCTTCCAGTTCCGCTTTGTCATTCATGCCCTCGGGGTTCAGCGCGACGGTGTTGTAGTGATAGGGCACCAGCGCCGGCGCCAGCGCATAGCCGAAGCGATCGACACGCGCGCCCTGACCGTCCATCACCTGCGCGCCGCTGGCGCCGGGCGCCTCGATCAGGGCGAAGGTGTCACCGACATACGGCCCTAATGTCACGCCGCCGCGGTGCGCCACCACCGCGCCCTGCAGCGACAGTGAGCCTTGTCGATATTGGCGCGCGGTGGAGAACGAGCCGGTGACGTTGGCGTAGGGCAGGCGGGTTTGCAGGTTGCCGCCCCAGATGCTTTGTTGGCGATCGTCGTCGGTGGTGAAGTTCAGGCCGTAGCTGACTGGCTGCTCGTCACCGACGCTGCCCGACAGCGCAGCCTGATAGTTGCCGCCCTGACCCTGGCTGTGGTTGGCCAGCAGCGAGACGCTGGGGGCGGATGACGAACGCCCGAGCGGGAAGCTCAGCGACAGGGCGGTGACGGTCTGCGTGTTCTGCGCCAACGGCGCGCTGTAGACGTTGTCCAGCGGCCCGTAGCCGCGGTAGTCGCCGTTGCCGTAGCCCAGGCTGCGGGTGCGGGTGACGGAGAGGTTAAGCGCCACGCCGTTGCCGAATGTTTTCCCCCAGCCCAACTGGAGCTGATTATCGCGGCCGCGCTGATCGCGGTAGTCCTGGGTCGAGCCGGACATCGTCAGGCTGCCGAACGCGCCCATGCCCTGATTGACGGCCACCTCGAAACGCGAACGCTGGCGGTAGGAGTCGGACTGCCAGCGTTGGCCGGTGACGGCGGCGCGCCGCACGCCGAGCACGTCGCTGAGATCGCGGAAACCTTCGGTGGAGTAGCGGTAGCCGGCGATGGATAAGGTGGTGTCCGTCGGGCTGAAGGTTCGGCTGTAAGAGAGATGCAGCATCCAGCCTGAGGCGCCGCCGTCCGGCAGGCTGGCGTGGGAATAGGTGGTGTCCATGCCGAAGGCGCCCAGTTCGTTGCTGTACACGCCGCCCAGCATCATCGCCTGATAGCCGTCCGCCAGCTGGTTGCCGAGGTTGAAGGTCAGGGCGTTGGTCAGGCCGTGCTGCCAGGTCACTTCGCTGAACAGATCGTTGTCGCCGACGTAGCGGGAACGGCCGACAATGGCGGAGTAGCGAGACTGGCCGGGGCGGATGGATTCCGGCACTGCGGCGAACGGCACGGTGAAGGTGCTGACGCTGCCGTCGGCTTCGGTCACCACTACGGTCAGATCGCCGGCGTAGTTGGTGGCGTACAGATCGTTGATGGCGAACGGCCCCGGCGCAACGGTGGTTTCGTACAGCGTGCTTTTGCCCTGCAGCACCGTCACGCGCGCGTTGCTTTTCGCCACGCCGCGCACCACCGGCGCATAGCCGCGCTGTGAATCCGGCAGCATGCGATCGTCCGAACTGAGCTGAATGCCGCGAAAGCCCAGGCCAGAGAAGAAGTGCCCGTCGGTAAAGCCTTCGCCCAACAGCATTTCGCTGCGCCAGGGCAGGATTGCGCGCTGCACGTAGCGGCGGCTGGTGTCCAGGTGACCGCCGAACTCCCGATCGTAGCGGTAGCTGGACTGCTGACGGTAGCGCCATAGCCCGAGGTTGAACCCGCCGTTCAGGTTGGCGTAGGTCGAATCGAGGTCGCGGGTTTGCCCCTGCCGGTAGCTGACGTGGTACTGGTTGAGGTTGTAATTGACGAAGGCCATCGATTCGCCGCTGTCCAGGCTGGCGGGGTTGACGCTGCCGCGCGGCTGGCCGTTCAACAGCGCCTGCGGAATGCTCAGATCCAGCCGTAGCCGCGAGATATCGGCATTCACCGCGATGTCTTTGAGATCCCGGCCGGGCAGCAGGCATTCCGCCTCGGCCGCCGGCGGATTCTTCAGCCCGAAGCGTGTCAGCTGCGGCCGATCGAAACAGGGCAGCACCTGCTTGTCTGCGCGCACGAAGCGAATTTGGTCGCGCTCGAGAAACTGGCCGTTGAGGTACAGATCGATCTGATAGCTGCCGGGGGCGACGGCGTCCTGTTGGTTGAACTGGCTCAGGGCGCTGTTGCTCAGCACGCTGCCGCGCAGCAGCGCGGGATCGAAGGTATAGCCGTCGGCGGCGGCGCAGCCCAGCGGCAACGCCAGCAGCGCGCAGCACCAGCGCGCGGGCAGCGGCGTCGCCTTGCGGACATCGAACATGAAAACCTCCCTGTCTGGTTTCAGCGCGCGACGTTCAGGGTGCGCGTGATTTCCACCCCATAGTCATTGATGACGCGCAGCGCGACCTGCCGCACCTCCCCGTTCACCGGCCAGCTGGCCTGCGAAAACGGGGGGATCAGATCCGCCTGCGGGATCACGGTGCGTTTCGCGCCGCTCAGGATCGCGGCCTGGCTGACGTTGGCGTAGTAGCCGGTCGGGTTGTCGATGCGCAGCGCGTTGCCGACCTGGCGCAGGCTAAGCCGATCGATGACGTGGTTGGCGTCGCCGGCCAGCCCGGCGGGGCGATAGAACACCTTCAGCCGATTGGTGACCACCAGCAGCAGTTTGTTCTTGTCGCTGTCCGTCTGACGCACGGCGGGCACCTGCAGGAAGTTGAGGTAGAACAGCGATTCGCGATCGCGCGCCAGCGGCTGGCCGACGAACGACAGCCGCACCATTTGCCCGCTGTGCGGGGCCATGCGGAAGATTTGCGGCGAGGCGACAAAGGGTGCATCGGCGTTTTCCGGCGTGGACTGCGGGTTATTGATGTCGAGCCAGATCTGCATCAGCGCCGGGGCGCCGTCGTCATTGGTGAACTGCAGCGTTTTTTCCCGCGCCTCGGCGGGGTAGATCACGCGGTTGCCGAGCAGCGTTACGCTGGCCAAGGCGTGGGTGGCGGCAAAACTCATCAGGCAAAGCGACAGGGCGGCCCATCGGCGGGCGGAGCGGGTTATCTGCGGCATAAACGTGAACCGATAAAGGGAGCGAGTCATTCAGCGCCGCCCGCTAAGGAACGGCGCTGGCATCAACAGGTATGGCGCCTGACGCCGGCTTATTTGTAGCTAATGGCGAACTGGGCGGTGGCGATCACCGAACCGGCCGCCACGCCGGTGTCTTCCGCGTAGTAGCGGGCCACCAGGTTCTGTGAGGTGGAGGTGGCGTCCTTCGCCAGCGTCATCGCGGAGGTGGTGACGGTCGAACCGCTGGCGAATGACAGCGGCGTGGTGGCGTCGCTGTCCAGCAGTTGAATGGACACCTTGGCCGCATCGCCCGCGTTGCCCAGGTTGCCGTTGGTGGTCGGGTTGTTGCCCGCCAGCACGGTTTTGATCGCCGTATCGCTGGTCGCCGCGGCGCAGCCCGTCACGTTAACGGTAAAGGTGGTGTCGCCGGCGGTGGCGCCTTTGGCGGCGAGTTTGCTGGCGGCGACGGTCGGCAGCAACACGACCGGGTTGGATTGGTTGCCGTTAATATTCACCGAACAGGTTTGCGTGCTGACTTCGCCTTTGAATTGCACGGTATTGGATGAGGCGGCCGCACAGGCGCCGGAGAGAGCCAGCATGGATAATGCGACTAATTTAACATTCATGTGAAATGCCCTTTAATTAACTTTAGAGAAAAGCTTTCCTGACAGTAATAAATTACTGACGTGCGTTTGTTGATTAATCATGTTGCGCAATTGTTTTTTAAACGCGTCGGCAAACATGGATTTTCATCCTAACAAACTAAGAATTTTCCCTATAGGTGTTTTCCACATGGTAATAAGGTGATGGTGTGGGTTGTTACATTTATTTTCATTTTCCCTTATATCATACAAAATGGAAAATAGATCTATATCATTGCGTTGCGTTTTTATTGGGTTGTCAGTTTTTACTTATGAAATAATTTGAAACATTCATGCCTTTTTTGCGTATTAATCAACGTGCTGACTGTTGCGTGATTATTTGAAAAACATGTTATCAAGATGTTTTATATCGGTGTGCTTTGCAAACGAATTACCCCAAAAAAGAACAGCGACAAGCTGCCTAAGGTGTGGAAGCATGTTTTCATGCTGATAAGGAGAATTAAAGTGAGAGTGATTTATATCGACGGTTCGTCGTTGTGCCGGTTAGGTATGAAAACATTATTGGGCGGTGGGGTGATAACCTTATCTGCGCCTAATATTAACATCGTTAAAAATATAAGCCCGGCGCCTGATTTAATTATCATGGATTTTCCCCATGAAATCTATCGGTTCGAAGCCTATTTGAGGTTTGTTGACCTTTGCCGCGCTGAATATAAAGACGTCCGGATACTGTTCTTCGTCGATAAGACTTCGCCGCTGATCCTGGCATTTATCGCGGCGGCGCGGCCGGATGCGATTTTGCACAAACGGGAAGCGCTGCAGGTGGTGCGGGAAACCTGCGCGGCGCTAGTCCGCCGTGAAGCGGCGGGCGAACGGCGCGTGGTGAACCGGCATCGGGCGGCGGCGATCACGCCTGGCGAGGCGGCGGTGCTGTGTGAAACCGCCCGCACCGAAGATATCCGCCAGACCGCGCGGCGGCTGAATTTGCACCCGAAAACCGTTTATTCGCACCTCAACAATGCCGGCAAGAAGTTCGGCATCCGTAATCGGGTGGAACTGCTGAAGATGATTGCGCTGTTGTAGCGCGCCGTTAACGGGCCTGGCCGACGGCCAGCCGCCATCGCGTGATCTCATCGGCGCCGGGCCCGGCCGCCAGCGCCAGGTTTTGCGGCGGCAGCGATGCGCCGGTCACGGCATCTACCACGGGCAAGGTAGTGGGGTGGCCGGTCGCGCGGTCAACTACGCGCAGCGGCGGCCCGGCCAGCTCGGACAGATTCCATTTGTCGCCAATCTGAATCATCGCCATCACCAGCAACCCGAGATCCTTTCCCTTCTCCGTCGGCAGATACTCGCAGCGATCGGGGCGCGTCGGGTATTGCCGCTAAACGCGCGATCGCACAGAAGGTCTCCGCCCTGTATCAGGAGTTCTTGCCGCGTTTTTACGTCAACGTGTTTTTTCACGCGCTGCCGCCAGGGTCGGCCTATCTCGGCGGCGAGCCGGCCGATGACTTCGTGCGGGTGACCATCGATCATATCGCCCGCGCCATGGACAACGACGCGGAGCAGCAGCAATTCCTGGCGGCCTGCACCCGCATCCTGCAACCCGACATCGCCGCCCGCGGGCTGTGTCGGGAACTGCACGCCGACGAAACGCCGTTCTCGCTGTGGACCATTGACGGATTGAAACCGCCGGCGCCGGGGCCTTCGGCGGGGGAGAGGTGGCGCAGCGAGAATCGGCCTTCGGCGTGGGGAGACGTTGATGGGGGCGCGGCGGCGGCAAAACGCTATTCGCCACCGCGAACCGTCATCAGCGCTTAGCCTTTTCGCTTAAAGACCTTCTGCCGCAGCCAGTGTTTGATTTGGCCCCAATACTCTTTGCCCAGCAGGGCGATGGCAATGACAAACAAGGTTTCACCGACCACGACAAGCGTAGAGACAACGACAATCTTGTAGGGAATGTCGAGGAACGGAATGACAGGAAATGCCAGCCAATACAGCAAAACCACGGTAAGCATGGCAAACCCGGCTTTTTTCCTCCCGCTCAGGTTCTTGCTGCGTGCCAGTAGGCCGGGCAACTTGCGCAGCCAGTTTTCGAGATCGTCAATCAGGGTATAAACGACAGGGATAACCAGCAGGCTCAGCACGGTGGAGGTGATCAATCCTCCGATGACGGCCACCGCCATCGGGCTGCGGAAGCTGGGATCGGCACTGCCGAAACCCAGAGCCACGGGCAACATGCCCGCCCCCATCGCTAACGTCGTCATGATGACGGGGCGGGAACGTTTGTGGCAGGCATCAATCAGCGCCTCTGTCCGGCTCATGGGTTTATTGAGCACTTCGCCATTCGGGCCGTAATGGCCGCGCCGTGACTCGATCGCATAATCGACCAGCAGGATCGAGTTTTTGGTCGCAATCCCCATCAACATGATTAACCCGATCAGGGATGACATCGAGAAAGACTGGCCCGCCAGCAGTAACCCAACGAATGCGCCGCCCAATGACAGCGGGAGCGCGGCCAGAATGGTGATCGGTTGGAAGAAGTCTTTGAACAGCAGAACCAGCACGATATAGATGGCCAGGATGCCGGCGACCATTGCCGTACCGAAACCGGAAAACAGCTCCTTCATCATTTCGTCATCACCCTGCACAACCTGGTGCACACCGGTCGGCAGATTCTGGATTGACGGCAGCTTCGCCACCTGAGCGGCCAGATCCCCGAGCTGGGTGCCCGACAGTTCCACGTCAAGGGTCACGCTGCGTGTGCGATTGATGCGATTAATCTGCGCCGGCCCACTGCCTTGCTCGATATTGACGATCTGATTGAGCAGCACCGGGCCTCTGGCGCCTGGTACGGTCAAACGTTCAAGTACCCCCATATCTTCACGGATGTCCTTTGACAGCTTGACGACGATCGGGATCTGGCGCTGCTCCACGTTGAATTTTGACAGAAACTGATCGTAGTCACCCACGGTTGCGATACGCAATGTATCGGCAATCGCGACGCCCGATACCCCCAGATCGGCCGCTTTGGCGAAATTGGGCTGCAAGAGGACTTCGCTGCGCGCCAGCCCGGCGCTGGAGGCAATATTGCCGAGGCCGGGGATCTGCCGCAGGTCACTTAATACGGCATCGGCCGCCTTTGCCAGCAGCTGAGGATCATCGCCGGCCAGCACCAATTGGTATTTCTCACCTGAGCCGCCAAACCCCACCTTGCTGCGCACGCCCGGAAGCGCTGCCATCGCCGTGCGTATCTCGCCTTCGATGACCTGTTTCTTCGGGCGCTCGTTACGCGCATCCAACAACACCGTCAGCGTTGCCATGCGAACATCGGTTTTTCCGTCGGAAGCCATGACATCGCCGCCCGTTGCGCCGCCACCGATGGTGGTATAGATGTTGCGGATATGCGGGATGGGGGCCAGGCGATGCCGAGCGCGTTCGGCCACTGCCTGGGTTTGTTCCAGCGTGCTCCCCGGCGGCAGTTCCAACGTCACCTGCGTCTGGGAGTTGTCATCTGCAGGGAAAAAGCCCTGGGGCAGCAGAGGGATAAGCATCAGAGAGCCGATAAAGAACCCGCCGGCCAGCGCCAGGGTGAGCCCGCGGTGCCGCAGCGTCCACCGACAGGCGCGCAGGTAGAGCGCCATCCAGAAAGGATCGCGTTGAGGGCGCGTATGCGGCTTCATCAGGTAGGCGGCCATCATCGGCGTCAGCAAGCGCGCCACAACCAGCGAGGCAAACACCGCCAGCGCCGCCGTCCATCCAAACTGCGTGAAGAATCTTCCGGCAACGCCGGACATGAAGGCCGTCGGCAGGAAAACGGCGATCAAGGCAAATGTCGTGGCGACGACGGCCAGGCCGATTTCCGATGCGGCATCCATCGCGGCCTGGTACGGCGGTTTGCCCATGCCGATGTGGCGTTCGATGTTCTCCACTTCGACGATGGCATCATCCACCAACAGGCCAATCACCAGCGATAGCGCCAGCAGCGTGACGATACTGAGCGAGAAGCCCATCATGTCCATACCGATGAAGGCCGGTAAAATCGACAGGGGCAACGCCGCCGCCGAGATCAACGTCGCTCGGATATCGCGCAGAAACATGAAGACCACCAGGATGGCGAGAATGGCGCCTTCATAAATCATGTGCATGGAGGCGTCGAACTCCTCCTGCACAGGCCGGACAAAGTCGAAGACCTGCGTGACGTGCAAATCAGGCCGCTCCGCACGCAATTGCGCCAGAACTTTTTCAACCTTGTCGCCGACCTCGACTTCACCGGCGCCTTTGGCGCGCGTGATCTCAAAGCCAACCACCTTCTGGCCGTTGAGGAGCGCAAGTGAACTGCGTTCTGCAATGGTGTCTTTCAGCGTCGCCACGTCGTCCAGGCGAAAACGTTGCCCGCCGGGCAACGACAGTTCGACAGCGGCTAATTCATCCACGTTCTTGACGCGGGCGACCAAACGCAGCGGCTGTTTTCCCCGCCCCAGATCGACTCGCCCGCCCGTCGCGTCCATCTGTACATCGCGCAACTGGCGGGAAACCTCGGCGGCGGTGGCGCCAATCGCCTCCAGTTTGACCGGATCGAGTTCGACTTGGATCTCGCGGTTCACGCCGCCCACACGGGTGACCGACCCTACGCCGGCGACGCCTCTCAGACGCCGCGACAGGGTATTGTCCACGAACCAGGACAGCTCATTCTCATCCATCTTGCTGGCGCTGATGGAAAAGGCCAGGACAGGTTTGCCCGTGATGTTGAGCTTGCGAACGATAGGATCACGCAAATCCGTCGGCAATTCGGTGCGAATGCTTTGCACGGCTGAGCGGACTTCATCCACCGCTTCCTGAACGGGTTTTTCCAGACGAAACTCCGCTGAGATATCGACCAGTCCATCCTGGATCGTGGTGCGCAGGTTCTTCAAACCCTGTACCGAAGAGACGGTGTCCTCCAGCTTGCGCGCCACCTCCGTTTCGAGCTGGGGCGGCGCAGCGCCCGGAAGCGAAGCGGATACGGTGACCGTGGGCACATCCATGTCCGGGAAGCTCTGGATCTTCATCAATTTGAAAGAATAAAAGCCGGCAACGCTCAAGATGACAAAGAGCAAGATGGACGGAATAGGGTTGCGAATGGACCAGGTTGAGATATTCATAATGGGCCTCTTAGCGCGGATCCGATGAGTTGGAAGCCTCGGCCGTGTTGGCCAACTGGACTTTATCGCCCTCATTGAGGAACACGCCGCCGCTGGCGACGATGCGTTCCGCGCCTTGAAGACCGGACAGGATCTCCTGCTGGTCATTCACCAGACGGCCTACCGCGACTTTAAGCGGATGTGCATGCAGCTCGTCATCTAAGGTGAACACCAGGTGAAAACCGTCGCGCGCCACGACGGCGGATTGCGGCACGGTCAGCCCTTGCCGATCGCCTACCGTAATCGTACCGCTGGCATACGTGCCGGGCCGAATCGGCGAGGCATTCTTCGCGGTTGATGGGAGGATGTCCACATAGGCAATTCCGCGGCGCGAGGTCGAATTGACCGTCGGTGCCGCCAGGCGCACGATGCCTTCCCAGGTGTTACCGCCAGGTGAAGCGATCTGCGCTTTTTGCCCCGGTTGGATTTGTTCCAGCTGCTGCGCCGACAATTCCGCTCGCCATTCAAATTTTCCCTGGCGGATCAGGCGGAACATTTCGGTGCTTTGCATAGGAACTGAACCGACCGCGGCCGATCGCGCGGAAATGATGCCGTCATCGGGGGCGCGCAATATCGTCTGGTCTAGTCGCAACTGCTGGGCCGCCATCCGCGCTTTCGCCGATTCCAGACGCGCCTGCGCCGTCTTTTCCTGGGTTAACAGCTTTTGGATATCCTGTTCGCTCAGGCTGCCGACACCGCGCAACAACCGCGCTCGTTTTCCATCCGCTTGCGCATTCAACGCGACCGCTTTCGCTTCGTTGAGATCGGCTTTCGCCAGCAGCCAGTCATTCATCACGGAATCGCGTGTAAATTCCGCCAGAGGTTGGCCCTGGCGCACCACATCCCCTTCCTGCACCAACAGTTTTTGCACGCGCAGTCCATTAGCCTCCGGGCTGATGATCGCCTCTTGCCAGGCCGCAATCGAACCATTGGCCGTGATGGTGCGGGAAAGGGATTGTCTTGCCGGCGTCGTCAGGGCCACGGTCAGCGTCGGTTTATCTGCCGGTGGGGCAACCTTGTCCGCCGGCGCATCGCAGGCCGATAAGGCGGCGGCAATCGGCATCATCAGCGCGGTTGTACGAAGTGTCTGTAAAGACCAAAAGCGGGGGCGCGTGTTTTGAGCTATCAGTTGTGTCATCGGGAGAACCCATAAGGTAATTATTTGTCGGACCAGTCGCCAACGGCGCGGCGATGTATTGTTCTGTATTGAATTTCAAACGAATCCGGTGCTGTTCTGCTGCGGTTCAGCCTGGCGTTGAAGCACTGTTCGCTCTGACGAAGTGAACAAACGCCGTATCCACTTCCGCACGGTCGATCGCACGCGGTTATGATGCTCATGCGGTTCAGCCCGCCAATCCGCTGCGCTTTCGCCGGGTTCGGTATCCACGCGCGATAAATCCAACATCAAGGAAACGGAATTCCTGGTGGTGTGGCGGTTGCTCCCGTTTCCATCGGCAGCGGTCTTGCCGCGCTCGGCGACGTCCCCACGCAGAGGGGAGGACGTTCGACGCGGGGGCGTTTGTCTCGCCCGTTCGGGGGATTCAGGCAATGGCGCGCTTTGGAGAGAGAACGCGTGTTGTCGCCGGCAGGTGCGTGATGCGTAATAGAGGGCCGCAGCCTCTGCCGCAACCAGTTTGCGAGCGTCATTCCATAACGCCTGAACGCACTCCAAATTTGCACGCGCAACCGGCGTTTTTGCTCCGCGCTCATTCTCCTCGTGACTGGGCTTGCCAGCCGGAGCGCGCAAGCGCCGGGCGCCTGATTCATTTCGGGCGGAGGGCCATGCATTCCACACAGGCACGTGTGCCGAGTCAGGCAGGGAGGCCCGCCATTTTGTTGGAACATGCTGGGTTCCTGACAAACGGTCTGATGCAGGTGCGGTTG
The DNA here is from genome assembly GCF_001076875.1 of Serratia sp. 506_PEND. Lineage (NCBI taxonomy): Bacteria > Pseudomonadati > Pseudomonadota > Gammaproteobacteria > Enterobacterales > Yersiniaceae > Serratia > Serratia sp. 506_PEND. The sequence continues at coordinate 2,143 of NZ_JVEL01000252.1, read as the reverse complement.
CGCAAGCGCAGAGGATCAAAGACACGCTGAGAATAAGAGAAACGAATATGAGTCGGCGGAGCCTTGGATAGGGCCGTGTTCGCAGCATTTTTAGTTTTGAAACGGGTGGCATGATTGTCGTGTCTTTTTTAATGCGTGAGTACACACTCATTATATAATTAAAAAAAGAAGCTAGATGGCTGTATGAGCGTCAGGAAGCTCAATGGCTCGCATCATGGCTTCATAACCTGCGCGTTTGTAAATATCCAACAGGTGCGGTTTTTGAACGGCCATATCGATAACGCCATTGGCCATTACCGTGCAGATCATGCCCTGAAACTCGCTCGACTGCGGTAAATCCAGCCCTTGGACCAATGGAATACCCAGCTGGGAAATATCACCGAACCGTACGCTTCTTTCCCTCTGTGCAGGGGATAACTTGCCGGAGACCATCAATTTGTTCCCTGTCGCATACGCGGCGGGATTGGCGAGCGCCCAATCAATGTAGGCATCCCAGGCGAGCTGCATTTGATCTTTACCCGGCAAAACGCCCTGCAAGCTTTGCGTCAGCAGGCGCTCCATTTCATCAAGCAGGTAGTCGCAGACTGCGCTCAGCAGTACGTCCTTATTTTCAAAGTAGCGGAACAGCGTGCCTTCCGAGACGCCGGCTTTCCTGGCGATGGCCGATGTGGGCGCCGCTAATCCTTGTTCGGCAAAAATGTCGGTGGCGGCCTGCAAGAGCGCCTGCTGCTTTTCTTCACTGCGGGGACGGGCCACGGTGAGGCTCCTTTAATAAGTGAGTAAATACTCATTATAAAGACGCAAGGGAAGATGACAAGCTTTTTCCTGTAGGACAAGGGATCAACACGAGAGCCGTTTTTCGTGCTGTGATGCGGATAATGCCGTCATGACGGGCGCAATGAAACGTTCGGCGAGATCGTTCTGTGGGAAACATGAGACCGTGATGCTCTGTGTCCAGACCGTCAAAACACAGAACCGAGAAACAAAAAATCCACGCCGAAGCGTGGATTTTTCCGTTTCCGGCAGCGGAGAGAAACGCTGCGGGGAAGGGGTTAGACGTTGAATCGTGATTTTAATTGTATATTATTGATATTAATGATTTATATTAAAAATATATATTTATTGTACTCATTTTGGAGTTGGCTCGCTTTCATAATGCGAAGGTCGTAGGTTCTACTCCTATTATCGCACCAATCAAGCATCTCTCAAAGTCTACTCCAGTTCACTGAAACCCCTTATAATCAGCATTCTCCAGCTCTCGCTTGTATTCTGACGTCTACTGACACACCCCAAAATCTACATGCATATGGGGGTACATTTAGGGTATGTGCTGTTCAGTCTTATGGAGATATCCCCAGTGAAACTTAACGCCCGTCAGGTTGATACCGCAAAGCCAAAAGATGAACCTTACAAACTCTCTGATGGTGGGGGACTTTACCTTTTGATTATTGGCGGCTTAAGTACCGTGTTGTAGGCAAGGAGAAGTTGCTTGCTCTTGGGGTTTATCCCGACGTGACTTTGGCTGATGCTCGTAGTAAACGTGAAGAGGCTAAAAGGGGCATTGCTGTTGGGATTGCCCAAATGTAGCGAAGAGAGAAGAGAAACTAGCCCGATTCCCTCATTGCCGAATCAGCCTACCGAGGATTTTTGCAGAGAGATCCGACGCTGCTAACCAATCAGAGACAAAAGGAACAGGAGGAAATCCGTGCTCAAGAAGTTGAACGTCACCAGCGTAGGAATTTTATACAGAAACTTGCTGTGTGGTTTGTTCGTGTCACTAGAGTATGAAATGCATTCTGCACGGTTCGCCGTCGGTGAACTCATTTCCCGTTAGCAGAGTCAGTTCTGAGAGCAAATAGATAAGGATAATTGCCGCCAGCCCTGCATCCTTGTAACAGCTACTCGTATGTTTATGCAGCACTAATTCAACTTCATTCTGATGCGAATGACTCGCAAGCATTCGCATTCCTTCAAAATTTCTGCTTGAAAAGCATGCTTAATCAATAATTATTTTCCTTTAAATCAATAAATTAATTTTGATTGCATTTTGGTTTGAACCCTTGCGATTTAGACGTATTATTTTGAGATTAATCCACTTGCTCAACCTTCATTGCTGCTTATGAGTGTGCGTGAGGAATGATTT
>NZ_JVEL01000251.1:0-6757 GCF_001076875.1 Serratia sp. 506_PEND | reverse complement strand
GGCGGACAGCGCCAGCCCGCTGCGCGCGGCGATGATCTGCTTCCTGATGAGCCGACAGGTTAACTGAGTCGAACAATACCGGTGATTGGTAAGAGTTTCTCCTTTTTCTAATAACAGAGCTGTCGTTGGCGGAGGCTGTTTATGAAGCGCATTATCAAAGGTGATAAAAACTTGTCTCATCTGGTGATTGCCCATGCGGCGATCGATCGTCATGCCGAAAGCTTCGGCCAGCGCCGTCAGGGCTGGCCCTCGACCTACCTGATAAAATATCAAAACGATCGCGTGGCGGTGGAAGTGGTCACGCGTAGCCAATCTTATGTCGCCACGCTGATGATCGGCGCGCGCAATCTGACCAAACTGTGCGGTATGCCTGGCTGAACGCTGCCGTTATCCGCTTTCTCGCGGTAAAAAAATCGCGCTCCGGCCTGCCGTCTCGGGGCGCTTCTCCTTGATGCTCACGGGGTTAAGTGTTAAAAAGCCGCCCGCAGATACATTTATTGATTGGTGAAATCTTGGCCGATAGCGGCAAGGGTATACGCCATATGAGGATAAGATGGGCGGTCAGCATCAGGATACTCCGCTAAAACGCGGTTTAAAAAACAGACACATACAGCTTATTGCCCTCGGGGGCGCCATCGGTACCGGTTTATTTCTCGGCATTGCGCAAACCATTAAAATGGCCGGCCCCGCCGTGCTGCTGGGCTACGCCATCGGCGGTTTTATCGCATTTTTGATCATGCGCCAGCTGGGCGAAATGGTGGTGGAGGAGCCGGTCGCCGGCTCTTTCAGTCACTTTGCCTATAAATACTGGGGCGATTTCGCCGGCTTCCTTTCCGGCTGGAACTACTGGGCAATGTTCATTCTGGTCGGCATGGCGGAATTGACCGCCGTCGGCATCTACATTCAGTACTGGTGGCCGGAGATCCCCACCTGGGCCTCCGCCGCGCTGTTTTTCGTGCTGATCAATCTGATTAACCTGGTGAACGTGCGCCTGTACGGCGAAACCGAGTTCTGGTTCGCCATCATCAAGGTGGTGGCGATTGTCGGCATGATCGTCTTCGGCGCCTGGCTGTTGGCCAGCGGTAACGGCGGGCCGCAGGCCAGCATCACCAACCTGTGGCAGCAGGGCGGCTTTATGCCGCACGGCTTCTCGGGGCTGGTGATGGCGATGGCGGTGATCATGTTCTCGTTTGGCGGCCTGGAAATGGTCGGTATCACCGCGGCGGAAGCCGCCGATCCGCGTCGCAGCATTCCCAAAGCCACCAATCAGGTGGTGTACCGCATCCTGATCTTCTATATCGGCTCGCTGACCGTGCTGCTGTCGCTCTATCCGTGGGGGCAAGTGGTGGAGGGCGGCAGCCCGTTCGTGCTGATCTTCCATGCGCTGAACAGCAATCTGGTGGCAACGGTGCTCAACGTAGTGGTATTGACCGCCGCGCTGTCGGTCTACAACAGCGGCGTTTATGCCAACAGCCGCATGCTGTTCGGGCTGGCCAGCCAGGGCAATGCGCCGAAGGCGCTGACGCGCGTGAATAAACGCGGCGTGCCGGTGCTGTCCATCGCGCTGTCGGCGTTGATTACTTCGATCGGCGTGCTGATCAACTACCTGATGCCCGGCAAGGCGTTTGAGCTGCTGATGGCGCTGGTGGTTTCAACGTTGGTGATCAACTGGGTGATGATCTGCCTGGCGCACCTGAAATTCCGCGCCGCCAAGAACCGCCAGGGCGTCATTCCCAGCTTTAAGGCGCTGTGGTATCCGTTCGGCAACTACCTGTGTCTGGCGTTCCTCGGCCTGATTCTGGTGATCATGTATTTCAGCGAAGGGATCCGCATTTCGGTGTTGCTGATGCCGGTGTGGGTTGCGGTGCTGTGGTGCGGGTTTATGCTGACGCGACGCAAAGGCGGCAAGCGTTAATCCGTGTGCTGCGGAGGCGTATGGCGCGCCTCCGCTCCTTTTCTCGTTAGCCGCGCGGCATAAAGGCGCGGCCCTCACCGTGACCCCGCCCCAGCAGTTTCCGGCACAGCAGCAGCAGAGTGCTGATCACGTCGATGGCGACTACGCTGAGCATCAGCAGAGTCAACATGAAGAATCCAAGCAGCGAACCGCCCAGCAGCACCAACGGTGCAGGCACGCGCAGCCGGCGCAACTTCATGGCGAAATACATTTTCCAGTATTGCTTCTGCGCCAGCAGCGCGCTGCGAATACGGCGCCCCAGGCTTGAGCCTGATTTGCGGGATGTAGAACGACTCATAACTTCTCCTTTTCTGTATGCCCTACAAGTCAATCACAAAGATCTTAAGAGAGTCTTAACGGGCTCTTGGCGGCCCTGGCTGTCTCACCGGAGTGAGACAACAGCATACGGCAAAAGGTCCCGAGATGCAGCGCACGGCTGACAAAGTGCGAGCTTCATCGGGTTTGTTACACTGAAAGTCATGCCCGTGCAGGGCGCAGTGGTCGGGAGAAAAGGCTGGATGAAAAGAATTAACCGTTATTACGACGCGGCCAAGGCGCATCATACGCCGGAGGGATTTCGCAACCTGGAACCTTCGCGGTGTCAGGAGGGCGATCTTCAGCGTTGGCAAGATGAACGCAAGCGGCAGGGGCTGCCCAGACCGCCGCAGCAGGGCTACGCACAATTTACCGAACGCTGGTGGCAACCTGCCGATCTCAGCGGCAGCGACGACTGCGTTTGGTGGTTGGGGCATGCCTCGATGCTGCTGCGGTTGAGCGGGCGCTATATCCTGATCGATCCGGTGTTGTCCGAACGCGCATCGCCACTGAGCTTTTACGGCCCGAAGCGCAGAACGCCGCCGCCGCTGACGGTGGAGCAACTGCCGGCGGTGGATGCGGTGCTGATCTCCCATAACCATTATGACCACCTTGACAGGCGCACGGTGCGGCAATTGGCGCGGCGTTTCCCTCAGGCCGAGTTCATCGTGCCGCTTGGCTTGAAGCGCTGGTTCCGCCGTTATCGGCTGAAGGCGCATGAGCTGGACTGGTGGCAGAGTCTGCCGTTGGGCGAGCTGACGGTCTACGCCACGCCGGCGCGGCACTGGAGCATGCGCACGCTGTGGGATCGCAATCGTTCGCTGTGGTGCGGGTGGGTGATCCACCATCCGGCGCTGCGGTTTTATTTTTCCGGCGACAGCGGTTATTCGGAACGGCTGGCGGAGATCGGTCAACGGCTGGGGCCGTTCGACGTGGCTGCGCTGCCGATTGGCGCCTATGCGCCGCGCTGGTTTATGCAGGAGCAGCATATGGATCCGCAGCAGTCGGTGGCGCTGTATCGCGAGCTGAATCAGCCGCGCGCCATTCCCATCCATTGGGGGGTATTCGAACTGGCGGATGAATCGCTGGACGAACCGCCGCAGCAGTTGAACCTGGCCCTGAGCGAGGCGGGGTTGGAGCAGCATCAATTCCTCCCGCTGAAGATTGGCGAGCGCATCGCGTTGCAGGATGCTCAGCAAGCGTTGTCTCTTCGCCCTGCGGTACAGAGGAAAGAATAAGAGCAACGGTTTGAAAGCGCGGCAGTAATTAGCAAAATTGATAAGATCGGGGGGTGATTCAAATAACCACCCGATCTTCAGGATTTAATTCAACGCCACACTTTTGCTATTCATAAGATTATTCCGGCTATTGGGGATAATGACCTTCGGATTATTTATGATGGAACCACAGGCAAGCGGGAGATGTGCCGGCGCTTTGCATGCTTATGCATCCGTTGCGCAGGGCGGAGACGTCGCCGCCGACCCGCGCGCCGTTGTCGCCCGCGCCGTTTGGCGGCAGGGCTGAAAGCCGATGATGAATGGGCTTTCCGGCGGTAAATGGTCGGAGGAGCGATGAATAAATTGGCCCCCGTTCATCGATATTCAGATGTTGCATATCAAATTCCATAAAGATTCAAATTTTTTAACGCTATAAGCGGCAAAAAAGCGGAAATGATGAGACGGAAAGGCGTCAATACGATGAAAGTTTTGTTAAAACTCCAGCAGAATGCGGGGTCTGGCGCAGTGATTTTGGCAAGCAGAAAATAGCCGATGCTTCAACATCTTTTGGCCTATTTAAGCAAATGTGGCGCTCGACCGTTTCAAATATGTGCGACATGTCGTTCAGTGATTAAAAATGGCTTGCCATCGCATACAGAGTATGTGATAACGCATCTGGGTAAAACGAGGTACAGTTCTGTATATGTGTGGCATTTTCAGTAAAGAAGTTCTGAGTAAAGACGTTAGCGTTGAATACCGCTTCTCTGCCGATCCTTATCTTAGTGCCTCAAGCAGTAACGACTCTAGTTTGTCTATGTAACGCCCTCGGGCGGTTTAAACAATCCAAAGGAAATACTCAAGATGGCAAAGATCAAAGGTCAAGTTAAGTGGTTCAACGAGTCTAAAGGTTTCGGTTTCATCACCCCGGCTGACGGCAGCAAAGACGTGTTCGTACACTTCTCTGCAATCCAGGGTAACGGCTTCAAAACCCTGGCTGAAGGCCAGAACGTTGAGTTCGAAATCCAAGATGGCCAGAAAGGCCCATCTGCAGTAAACGTTACTGCTATCTAATCAGCGTCAGCTGTACAAAAAGCCCGCCTTCGCGCGGGCTTTTTCGTTTCCGTCATCCGGCGGCGATGATGATGCCGGCGTACTGGTTGCGGCCTTTGATCCCCGGATGCGTCGGATCCTGCGCGCGCCGGTGGCTGTTGCGGCGATAGCTGGTGTATTTGAAGCGCTGCGGCCGCTGCGGGTCGACGTCCGGCGTGCAGATGGTGCAACTGCCGGCGCGGTCAACGGCGGCGAAGCCGAGCGCCGCCAGCTTGTATTCGGCAATTGCGGCCAGATCCAGATGCCGGTAATGCGGGCTGATCAGCGTGGCGGGCAGCGGCAGGCGCTGTTTAAAACTTTCCACCAGCGCTTCATCGACTTCGTAGCAGCACGGGCCGGCGGCGGGGCCGATGGAGACGACCCAATCGGCGGTGCCGCCGTCCTGGCGAATGCGCGCTGCCATCTGTTCCAGAATGCCGTCAAGCAGTCCGCGCCAGCCGGCGTGAACCGCTGCGATGGCGCCGCCGTCACGGCGGCTGAACAGCACCGGCAGGCAATCCGCCGTCAGTACGCTGAGCAGAATGCCGGGCTGGCGAGTGTAGAAACCATCGGCTTCACCGCACGCCTGCGCCGGCTGCAGCACGTCGACGATGCGGGTGCCGTGCACCTGCTTCTTTTCCGGCAATGTGGCGCTGTAGGGCAGCAGGTGCCCGGGCAGCAGCGCGAGTTTGCTGCCGAAGCCGTGCTGAATATGGGGCACCGCATCGAGCAGCGCGGAACGATCGCTCATAAGTTATGTTCACCTGCGTGAGAAAACAGACTCTCAGTGTAGCCAGCTTTTTCCCCGCTTGGCCAGGTGTTGTTGGCGGCGAAAGCGAGCGGGGATGCGCCTTGCATCAAGCCGACGCCTTCTTTAGACTAGCCGCGCCCTGTCTTTCTGGAAGCCCATTCATGTCTTATCAATGCCCTCTGTGTCATCAACCGCTGTATTTTTCATCACAACACTGGCGTTGTGACGGCAATCATCAGTTCGATCAAGCCAAAGAAGGCTACGTGAATCTGCTGCCGGTGCAGCACAAACGATCGAAGCAGCCGGGAGACAGCGCGGAAATGATGCAGGCGCGGCGCGCGTTTCTCGACGGTGGATATTATCAGCCGTTGCAAGCGCAGGTGGCCGAGTGGCTGGATTTGGCGCTGGCGGCCGATGCAGGCACGTTATTGGACATCGGCTGTGGGGAAGGGTATTACACCGCCGCCGTGGCCGCCAGGCTGGCGCAGGAGCGCACTATGGCGGTCTATGGGCTGGATGTCGCCAAGGTGGCGATCCGCTATGCCGCTAAACGTTATCCGGCGGTCTCGTTCTGCGTTGCCTCCAGTCACCGTTTGCCGTTCGCCGACGGGGCGCTGGATGCGGTCTTGCGCATTTATGCACCCTGCAAGGCGGAGGAGCTGGCGCGAGTAGTGAAGCCGGGCGGCGTGGTGCTGACGGTGTCGCCGGGCCCGCGTCATCTGTACCAGCTGAAAGAGCAGGTGTACCAGCAGGTGCAGCTGCATGCCGAACAGGATGAACAGTTCGACGGATTCGACTGCGAGCGCAAAGAGGCGCTGGCCTATACGATGACCCTACCGGGCGCGCAGGCCGCCAATCTGCTGCAGATGACGCCGTTCGCCTGGCGCGCTACGCCGGAGGTGCAACAGCGGTTGGCCGAGGGCGGCGAGTTTGTGTGCGAGACGGATTTCGTGCTGGCGTTGTACCGACGTCGCGCTTAAGGGGCGTTGAACTCAGAAACAAAAAAACCTGCCGCGGCAGGTTTTTTTGCAGTGCAGTCGCCTCAGGCCAGGTAGCCGAGGTGCTCCAGCAGGATGTTGACGCCGATACCGATCAACACCACGCCGCCGAGGATTTCGGCGCGTTTGCCCAGCAGTGGGCCGATAAAGCGGCCGATCATCATGCCCAGGGTCGCCATGATCATGGTGGCGCAGCCGATGGCCATCGCGGTGTGCACGATGTTCACCTGCAGGAAGGCCAGACCGACGCCGATCGCCATGGCGTCGAGGCTGGTGGCGATGGCGGTGGCCACCAGCAACCAGAAACCATGACGTTTGACCTTCTCTTCTTCGTCGGGCCTGTTGCGCACCCCTTCGACGATCATGCGCATGCCGAGAATAAACAGCAGCGAGAAGGCGACCCAGTGATCCCATTCCATGATGTATTGGCTGG
>NZ_JVEL01000250.1:0-489 GCF_001076875.1 Serratia sp. 506_PEND | reverse complement strand
GCCGAGTACTCTATCCAGCTGAGCTACGGATGCAAATGGCGGTGAGGCGGGGATTCGAACCCCGGATGCAGCTTTTGACCGCATACTCCCTTAGCAGGGGAGCGCCTTCAGCCTCTCGGCCACCTCACCATACGCTTCTTTCGAATTGTGCCTAACTTGCTTTGGATAAGCTCATCGGCACTGCGTGGCGCACATATTACTTTCTCCGACTTTTAAGTCAAACAATTTTTCCCAACTCATGCGCGTTTGCACAATTCGCACCCAACATGGGCGATTTCACGGCAAAAAGGGCGTTTTATCAACAGGCAACCGCAACGTCTGCAGCAATAAAGCAGGAAACTCACCGGGAAAATAATCACGAAAAAGAAGAGGGAGAGCGAAGGAAGTGGTTAAAACGATGCAGTAGCGTCTCGTCAGGCAACGAGACGCTGCTTCGGAATCAGTAAGTCGTCTGCTGAGACTTCTCTGCCTGAATGCGCTGATAGATTT
>NZ_JVEL01000249.1:0-4323 GCF_001076875.1 Serratia sp. 506_PEND | reverse complement strand
TACTGAATGAGTTAACTCCCTCTCATTTGAAAGCTTGCTGAAAATAAAAGAAAAAAATGTCAACCCCCAATTATTATTCTTAAAATTAGCATACGAAGAAAAATTCTCATGCCTTATATATTGATACTCCTTAGAAGGATACCCATATGGAGCCGGAGTGCTTCTGTATTTATCGTAGTAATGATTAAACAATGAAATAAGCATATCCCCATGCTTATTTCTGAAGTCAACGTCTTTTAGGATTTTCTTTGTCCGCTCCGCGCCATAAAGTGAAAGCCTTGCTAAAATTGATATTTTTTCCTGATTTATAGTATCCGGTAGGGATTTCCCTGCATTAATAAACCTGGCTATCTTAGCAATTTCTTGTTTTTTATTAGACTTGCCCCTGCCTGTATTTGACAATGATATATCAACAAAATTCTTGGCAGTCCCCTTTCTACTGCCAAATAAATATGAATTAAAATCAACAGTATTATTTGACTTAATTGTAAATATTTTATTCTTAGAAAAGAAGTCAATGGGATTATTGACAACATCAACTGGATAATGCGCAGTAATACGAGACGGCTTAGCTCCTTTGCAAGTTACATAGATTTTATCATTAGAATACCACACCATAAACCCAGTATTTTCATTTTCATAATGAAAATCTTCTATATAGGTTAATATAGTGGTCTTACCCGTCCCATTCTGTCCAATTAATAAAGTCGACGGGATACCATCATAATATATATCACGATTAACCTCTTCACGAACGATCAGGTTTTTATGGTCATATTTAATTGAAAACTTACTACTTAGCTTTATAAAGCTATCGAGCACGCCATTAAAATCTTCGATGTAAAGTGCTATTAATTCCATATTACAACCATTTTGAATTAATTTTTTATATAGAATACTCTTTTGATAGGACTTGTCCAAGTTTTAACATAAACATAGTGATCAACTTCCCATCGAATCAGACATGGGAGGTTTGAATACGCCTATTCGGCGAACGTTTAACCACTTTTTTAAAAGTCCATAGAAATCGGTTCCTGCCATTAAGGGCTAAAATTTACTCCCTAGATGGCTGATCGTAATCTCCTCCTGATTGCCGTCAGTTGTACCTGCCGGCAAGGCGGGTGATATGCTCTCAGTGGTGGAAGGTTAACGATGATGGATGTGATGACTAGGGTTAGTGCCATCCTGACGCCTCAGTTTATGTTGACCCTCGGCAGTAACGAGATTACCGATAATATCAGTGACCGCCTGATTAATCTGTCGCTTACCGACAACCGGGGATTTGAATCTGACCAACTCGACATCGAACTCGACGACATTGACGGCCTTGTCGAGCTGCCGGTGCGGCACAGTTCTGTCGTTCTGACTCGGCAGAAAAGGTTTTGCTGTGGCCGTAAAAGAAATTTACGTTTGATGAGGTGGAGCATCACGGTACACCCAACACGCTAACGCTCCCGGGCGCGCAGTGCTGATTTTCGCGGCCCGCGTAATTCCCGGCGGGAAGAGTCATGGCATGACACCACGCTCGAAGAGGTGGTAGGTGCCATTGCAGCCTGTATTAAACTGACTACTAGGGTGTCTGATTCTTTCGCGAAGATCCAGATTACCCACATCGATCAGTCGCAGGAATCCGAAGCCGTATTTTTATCGTGGCTGGATGAACGCAACGGTTGGGCAGTGTCCGCTAAGGTGGGCAAATTGCTGTTACTTAAACGGGGGTAGGTTGTTTATTACCGAATCGTCATGGTCATCGGGGGTGATCCACATGGACACAATATGGACACTTTAAACGAAAAAGGGGTTAGCCAAAGGCTAAGCTCCCTTGATTCACAACACGATTTGGATACAGCGTGAAAACGTTATTAGTTAAGACTCAACTATTGGTGGTCATTCTGGTGGTCTTAACAGGGAGAGTTTTCAGGTTTAGTTTAATTATTAGCCAGTTACTGGCAAAGGCAATCCCAGTCACAGGTGCCATATTTAGAGAAGCCCGCTCAGGGAAACCCGAGCGGGCTTTTTGCCTTTCAGCCGCCGTCAAAAGCTGCGTTTCGCCACCAGATAGGCGCCCGCCACCAGCAGCAGAGCGCCGACCAGCGCCGGCAGATTCTCGCGCAGCGCCGCCGGGCCGGCGCGGTAGACGTCCGCCAACAGCCCCATGCACAGCTGGCTGGCGACCAGGATCGAGATGGTCGCCGCCGCCCCCAGCTTCTGGTAACCCAGAATGCCGGCGAACACGAACAGCGATCCCAACAGCCCCGGCAACAGCATCCACCACCTGGCGGCGCCGGTCACTTCCGCCACCGCGCCGAGGCCGTTTTTGGCCAGCAGCAGCCCCACCAGCAACAACAAACCGACGCTGGAGTTGATCACCAGCGTGATAAGGATGGTCGAGACGCTTTCGGTAATGCGCACCATCAGCAGATTCTGCACCACCAGCCCCATTCCCGCCGCGATCAGCAGTAACAGCATATTCATCGCCCTGCCCCCCGGGATCAGCGCGCGGGCGGCGTCGCCCGCTCGTCGAGCGTCAGCTGCAGGAACGTCAGATCCAGCCATTGGCCGAATTTGGCGCCCACCTGTTCCATGCGCCCCACCTCGCGGAACCCCAGCGCCAGATGCAGCTCAATCGAGGCCTGATTGCCGGATTCGATGCCGGCCACCATCACGTGCTTGCCGATTTCCCGCGCCCGTGCGATCAGCGCCAGCAGCAACGTCTTGCCAATCCCTGCGCCGCGATGCGCCTGATGAACATACACCGAATGTTCCACGGTATGTCGATAGCCATCCCAGGCGCGCCAGTCGCCGAACGACGCATAGCCGATCGCCTCGTCCGCGGCGTTCACCGCCACCAGCACCGGGTAGCCCGCCGCCTGGCGTTCGCCGATCCACGCCGCACGGTTGGCCGCATCCACGGTTTGTTCATTCCAGATGGCGGTGCTGTTCAACACCGCGTCGTTATAGATAGCGGCAATCGCCGCGCTATCGTTGAGCGTCGCATTTCGTATAATCATGGTTTACCCCGGCCAATTGTCCACTATAATACTACGATATGAATATTAAATTAGACAATCTAAATCAGCTGATCGGCGCGCGCATTCGCATTGAACGCGAGGCGCGCCACTGGTCGCTGTCCGATCTGGCCGAACGGGCGGGCGTATCGCGGGCGATGGTGCATAAGATCGAACGCGGCGAGAGCAGCCCGACGGCGATGCTGTTGGGCAGACTGGCGGGGGCGTTCGGCCTCAGCATGTCCAAACTGATCGCCCGGGCGGAAACGCAAGAAGGCCGGCTGCTGCGCCGGGAAGATCAACCGGTGTGGGTCGATCCTGAGAGCGGCTACGTGCGGCGCCACGTGTCGCCGCGCACCGATCTGCCGCTCGATCTGGTGCGCATCGAACTGCCGGCCGGCGCGGCGATCCCGATGCCGGCTTCGGTGTATGCCTTCAAGCGTCAGCTGATCTGGGTTTTATCCGGCGAGCTGGTCTTTCTTGAGGGCGACGCACGCCATGAAATGGCCGAAGGAGACTGCCTGGAGCTCGGCCCACCGGCGGACTGCCGCTTTGAAAACCAAAGCGATGAGGCATGCGTGTATATGGTGGCGGTGCTGAGCGCCGCCTGACGGCTCGCCGGCGCTATCCCTGCGTCGGCTGGTTATAGCCGGCGTGGAAAAACTTCTCCGCCAACCGGCTGTCGCCGCCGGAGAAGAACTCGCTCATCGGCTCGCTGCCGAGGCCATAGGCGCGGCTGAGCTGCCCGGCCTCGAACGCCGCCCGGTTCTCGTCGCCGCAGCGCTGCGCCAAATGGTGCGCATAGCCAAGCACGAAACCGCGCTTGTAGTCGGAGCAAAAGCGCGACAGCTCCGCCTCCGGCTTCAGGTTCTCCGCCTTTAACCCCGCCAACAGCCCTTTGCCAAAATGATCTCCCACGGGTTCCTCCTCACCACGCAATCGCTATATAACAAAATATATATCGAATGAGCGAACGAGAACATACTCCCTAAGTTTTACTCGCCGCATAAAAAAGGCCCGCCAAGCGGGCCTGCGAGAAAGCGGGCAATCACAGCGTGAAATTCAGCCCTTCGCTGACGGTCTTGCCGAGCGGCAGACGGCCCGACGGCGCTTCTTTCTCCTGCAGGAAATCCGGCAGGCGGGCTTTGTCGCCCGGTTTGCCGATCGCCACCATGGCGTGCACCGCATAGTCGTCCGGCAGCTGCAACGCCGCTTTGATCTTGTCGTGGTGAATGCCGCTCATGCAGTGGGTCAGCCAGCCTTTCAGGTGCGCCTGATGCGCCAGGTTGGCCCAGGCCGCGCCGGTGTCGAACGC
>NZ_JVEL01000248.1:0-1227 GCF_001076875.1 Serratia sp. 506_PEND | reverse complement strand
GATTATCTTGATGGTGGGTTTATGCTGTCAGGTTTCGTTGCTGTTAATAGAGAAGCGGAAGGAGTATCAGCTGAGCGCGTTTCAGTTGGCGTTTACAAAGTCACCGGCGCGTTAGGTTTTGCGGAAGAAGGCTGGAACATCGAAGTGCCTCAGGACGTGAACGGCAACCGCCTGTGCTTTGTCGCAGCTAACACCGGTAAGGATGGCACAATCTATGTGAAGGTCAGCAAGCGTCGTTTTGACATCGACACAGCAGCGATTGTGGCCGGTGAACCGATGGATATTCCGGTTGGGCGTTGGATTGATCTGCGCCTGGAAATGCCTGTGCGCGAGGTTGAAGAAGTACCGGAAGCAGTCGAGGAAACTGCCGGTCTTGAAAATGTGAACGTTGACCCTATCTAAAATCCGCTGCCCCGTCGCCGGCCTCGTAGTGTTCAGTCAGGTTGAACATCGGCAGGGGCAGCACCTATCACTTGTAAAGCACATCAAAATTAAACGCTATGGCCGCATCAACGGCTTTACCTTGAGTCTGAAACGGCACATTTGACACGAGCGGCCAGCGTCCCTTGTGCCACACATATAGCCAGTGCTGCTGCTCCTCGTCTTCGCGGATTGCGAACATCGGAGGGCTGTTCTGCTGTGGTTATGGGTATCTGTCGTTTTCGTTGAGAATGAAGATCTGCCGGCCGGCGAGGGTGATACTGCCCATTTGACTGCTCCGCTGGTGGGTGTGCAGTAATGGTAGCTGGTGGTGAGAAATTGAGGCGGGAGGTGTGACAGATTTGTGCCAAAACCCTGACACAAACCAACAATGAAAGGCAAAAATCAGCAAACGCACTTTGTAGCGACTGGCTTGTGGTGCGGCTTTGGCTGTTAGTTTAGAATACGCACCCTTTGTATATCATCAGACTGTTTCTCTGATGCTGGAGGCTTTGTGAAGTACGAACTACAAACTACCGATGGCCGCGCACGCCGCGGCCGCCTGATTTTCGACCGCGGCGTGGTGGAAACCCCGGCCTTTATGCCGGTCGGCACCTACGGCACGGTCAAGGGCATGACGCCGGAAGAAGTGAAAGAGACCGGCGCGCAGATCCTGCTGGGCAACACCTTCCACCTGTGGCTGCGCCCGGGCCAGGAGATCATGAAGCTGCACGGCGATCTGCACGACTTCATGCAGTGGCCGGGCCCGATCCTCACCGACTCCGGCGGTTTCCAGGTGTTCAGCCT
>NZ_JVEL01000247.1:0-5762 GCF_001076875.1 Serratia sp. 506_PEND | reverse complement strand
ATCGAACTGAGACACCTGCGTTATTTTATCGCCGTGGCGGAAGAGCTGCATTTTGGCCGCGCCGCCGAGCGGTTGCGCATCTCCCAGCCGCCGCTCAGCCAGCAAATTCAGGCGCTGGAAGAGATGGTCGGCGCGCGCTTGCTGGCGCGCAACAACCGCAACGTCAGCTTGACGCAAGCCGGGGAGATGTTCCTCAAAGAAGCCTATCAGGTGCTCGATCAGGTCGGGCGCGCGGCGGAAAAGGCGGCGCGCCTGGATCGCGGCGAACTGGGGGAAATGACCATCGGCTTTACTTCTTCCGCACCCTTTATCGGCGTGGTGGCGCGCAGCCTGCGCGCCTTTCGCCAGCAGTCCCCGCAGGTGCACATCAAGATGCGCGAAATCAACACCAAACAGCAGATCGAACCGCTGCTGAATGGTGAGCTGGATCTGGGGGTGATGCGCAATACGCGGCTGCCGGAGGCGCTGCGCTATCAGCTGCTGCTGCGTGAGCCGCTGGTGGCGGTGGTGCCGGAAGGGCATCCGCTGGCGGAAACGCCCGGCGGCGCGCTGCGGTTTCAACACTTGGCGCGGGAGCCGTTCGTGTTCTTCTCGCGCGAAGTGGGCACCGCGCTGTACGACGAAATTCTGCTGCTGCTCGGCAAAGCCGGCATTACCCCGTATATCACCCAGGAAGTGGGGGAAGCGATGACCATCATCGGGCTGGTCTCCGCCGGATTGGGCGTCTCGATTCTGCCGGCGTCTTTCGCCCGGGTGAGGGTGGACGGCGTGCGCTATTTGCCGCTGGCGGAACCGGACGCCACCACCGAAGTGTGGCTGGTGCATCACCGCCGCCGGCCGCTGACCGCTGCCGCGCAGGCGCTGATGGCGTTGATGCTGAAATGACGTTGAACTTGGGCAAATAAAAATCAATTCACGCTGAAATTGCGAGGAATTTGTGCAGCAAATCACATAACTAATCAAATAGTTGACGCTGTATGACAAAAGCCCCACCATAACCCCTAGTCTTTATTTAGAAGCGCGAAAAATTGTAGGAGCAGGTTTGTGATTGCGGTTGGGCAGCCTGGGCATATCGATCAAATCAAGCAGACCAATGCGGGGGCGGTTTATCGGCTAATCGATCAGCTGGGCCCGATTTCGCGTATCGAACTGTCAAAACGCGCGCAGCTGGCGCCCGCCAGCATCACCAAGATCGTGCGCGAACTGCTGGAAGCCCATCTGGTCAAGGAAACCGAGTACCAGGAAATCGGCAGCCGGGGCCGCCCGGCGGTGGGGCTGGTGCTGGACACCGAGGCCTGGCATTACCTGTCCGCCCGTATCAGCCGCGGCAGCATCACGCTGGCGCTGCGCGATCTCAGCAGTAAACTGGTGGTGGAGGAGCAGCTGCCGCTGGCGGCCGAACACCCCGAACCGCTGCTGAAACGCATCCTGACCGAAGTCGACCAATTCTTTATCCGCCACCAAAGCAAGCTGGAGCGGCTGACGGCGATCGCCATTACGCTGCCGGGCATGATCGACGTGCAGTCCGGCGTGGTGCACCGCATGCCGTTTTACGACGTGCTGGAGATGCCGCTCGGCCCGGCGCTGGAAACCCGCACCGGTCTGCCGGTTTACCTGCAGCACGACATCAGCGCCTGGACCATGGCCGAGGCGCTATATGGCGCCTCGCGCGGCAGCCAGAACGTGATTCAGGTGGTGATCGACCACAACGTCGGCGCCGGCGTGATCACCGGCGGCCACGTGCTGCACGCCGGCAGCCACAGCGTGGTGGAGATCGGCCACACCCAGGTCGATCCCTACGGCAAACGCTGCTACTGCGGCAACCACGGCTGTCTCGAAACCGTGGCCAGCATCGAGAACATGCTGGAGATCGCCCAGCAGCGGCTGAGCGGCTCGATGAGCTCCAGCCTGCACGGCGCGCCGCTGACCGTCGAATCGCTGTGCGACGCCGCGCTGGCGGGCGATCAGCTGGCGCGGGACATCATTCTCGGCGTCGGTCACAGCGTGGGGCGCATTCTGGCTATCATGGTCAACCTGTTCAATCCGGAGAAGATCCTGGTGGGCTCGCCGCTCAACCGCGCGGCGGAGATATTGCACCCGGCCATCGTCTCCTGCATTCGCCAGCAGGCGCTGCCGGCCTACAGCGAGCAGGTCAAGGTCGAATCCACGCAGTTCTTCAATCAGGGCACCATGCCCGGCGCGGCGCTGGTGAAAGAGGCGCTGTACAATGGTTCATTGCTGGTGCAACTGCTGCAAGGCTAACATCAGAACTTCTTATTAATCCTGCAAAAGATTGAGCTACCTCAAGCCCCTACGCGGCAGCATCCCCTAGAATTTTTCCGAAAGACTTCTTCGCCGCCGGTGCGGCGATACATTGTTAACGGGGCATTCTGGGGCATTTTATTCATGTTGAAGCGTTTATTTGTGACAGGCACGGATACCGACGTCGGTAAAACCGTGGTTTCCCGCGGGTTGATGCAGGCGCTGGCCGCCGAAGGCCGTTCGGTGGCCGGTTACAAGCCGATCGCCGCGCGCTGCCAGGAAACCAGCGAGGGCATCCGCAATAAAGACGCTTTGGTATTGCAGGCATCTTCAACCCTGCCGCTGTCCTACGAGGAGATCAATCCCATCACCTGCCTGGATGAGGTGTTTCACGCGCATGCGACCGAGGACATCAACTATGGCGTGATGAGCAGCGGTCTGCGGGATCTGTCAGCCAAAGCCGATACGGTGGTGGTGGAAGGCAGCGGCGGTTGGCGGGTGCTGATGAACGATCTGCGGCCTTACGCCGAGTGGGTGGTGCAGGAACAGCTGCCGGTGGTGCTGGTGGTGGGCATCAAGCTGGGCTGCGTCAGCCACGCGTTGCTGACCGCACAGTCGATTATCAATGACGGCCTGCCGTTGTTGGGCTGGGTCGCCAACCGCATCAATCCGGGGTTGGCGCACTATGCCGAAACCATCGCGGCGCTGCAGCAGCGCATTTCCGCGCCGCTGCTGGGTGAAATTCCGTACCTGCCGCGCGCGGAGCAGCGCGAACTGGCGCACTACCTCGACATTTCCACGCTGCTGTAAGCTCGCTCAGGCGCAAAGCGCCGCCAACAACCGGGCGGCGATCAGCAGGCCCAGCCCATACACCGTGTGGGTGAGCAGGCTGAGCAACCGCGCTCTTCTCGGGTTGGCGGTTTTGGCCGCCGCCACGCCAAAGCCCAGCGCAGGCTGCATCACCAGAAACGGCGCCGCCAGACTCAGCCAGCCGCTCAACATCGCGACGATCGGCGTCGGCGCTGCGTACCACTCGATGCCCGCCAAGCCGAGCGGGATAAAGGCGAACGCGATGCCGATGGCATAGTGCAATATCCAGCCGATTTTTCTCTCGCCCTGGCGCGGCGGCGCCGTGACGATGGTGGCGTGAAACCAGCGGCCGTCGAACATGCCGAGAAACCAGCGGCCCACCAGCGCGTAATCGAGGGAAGGGATGCCGAAGCGTCGCTTCAGCAGCAACGCCCACAAATCCATGCAGAGGGTGGCGCCGGCGCCGATGAACAGAATGCGCGCTAACATATCGAGGGTCATGCGGGTGTCCTTAACTCAGTAACGTGATAATGTGCGCACAGTGTGCAACTTAAAGTCGACTTCAAGTCAATGGCAAAAGAACTGGATATTGGCGAGGTGGCGCTTTTGAGCGGTATTGCGCCCTCGGCGCTGCGGCATTACGAGAAAAAAGGGCTGATCGCGTCGATAGGCCGCAATGGTTTACGTCGCCAATACGCCGCTGGGGTGCTGGATCAACTGAAGCTGATCGCCCTCGGGCGGCTGGCGGGATTTACGCTGGACGAGATCGCCTCGCTGTTTGACGAGCGGGGACGCATTGCCCTCGATCGCCGGCTGCTGGCGGCGCGGATTGAAGAACTGGATCACACCCTGCGGCGTCTGGGGCAGGTGCGCGCCGGTTTGCAGCACATGGTCGATTGCCCTGAACCGGAACACCTGCAGTGCCCGCAGTTCAGGAAGCTGCTGCAGCAGGGAGAGTTTTAAGCCTCGCGTTTGGGTGGTGGCGCGGTGTGGTATACCGATACCGGCCGCAGGCCGCGCGACACGGTGGTGGCGATCACGCAGGCCAGCAGAATGCCGGGCAGCAGCGCGTATTCGCCGGTCATTTCAAACACCATCAGCGCCGCCATGATCGGCGCATGGGTGGTGGCGGCCAGCAGGGTGGCCATGCCGGTCAGCGCCAGCAGCAGCGGCACCGCCGCATCCATGCCCGGCCACAGGCCGAACAGCTGACCGATGATAGAACCGAGCGCGGCGCCGACGAACAGCGTCGGGGTGAAGACCCCGCCGGGCGCGCCCGACCCGCTGCTGGCGAGGATCGCCAACAGCTTGCATACCAGGATCGCCCCCAGCAGCAACACCCCCGGCGGCGCGATCAGCAGCGCCTGCACCACGCTGTAACCGTTGCCCCACACCTGCGGGAACAGCAGCGAAAGCAGCCCGACGATCAGGCCGCCCAGCGCCAGCTGCAACGGCGGCTTCAACCGCAGCGATCGGAACGCGCGGCCGGTGGCGGTCATCAACCACAAAAACAGCGGCCCGCCGGCGCCGGCCACCACGCCGACCAGCGCCATCAGCAGGTATTGCGTCGGCAGAGGGGCGGAGAGCGGCGTCACCAGGTAGAGCGGCGCCTGGCCGCCGTTGAGCAGGTTGGTCATCAGCAGGGCGCTCACTGCGGCGATCACGACCGGGCCGAGCGAGGCCAGCATCAGGGTGCCGAACAGGATCTCGGCGATAAACAGGCTGCCCGCCAACGGCGCATGATAGGCGCTGGCCATCCCGGCGGCGGCGGCGCAGGCCACCCACAGTTTCCATTCTTTCTCGTGCGTAAAGCGCTGGGCGAAGAGCGATCCCACCAGCGCCGCCAGCAGGATCATCGCGCCTTCACGGCCGATGGCGCTGCCGCTCGACACCACCAGCAGCGACGCCAGACACTTCACCAGACTGGCGCCGGTATCCAGCTTGCCGTTGCCGGTCTCAATCGCTTCCATATAGTCGGTGGGCGCCGCCGGACGCTGGTGACGGTAGCGCTGGTGAATATACAGCAGCAGGCCCGCCGCCAGACCGCCCAGCGCGGGCGTCAGCGCGCGTCGCCAGCCGGGCAGCGCGGCGGCGGCGGCCACCAGGCTGCCGTCGGCATTGCCGAGCAGCAGCCACTCGAGGCCAATCATCGAACGGTGGAACAGCCACACCGCCAGGGCGGCGGCGACGCCGATAAACACGGCGATAAACAGGCTGCGCAGCAGGGCGCGATAGTGGTGCAGGTGGACCAATCTTTTCATGCGTGGGCGGCGTCGTGAGAAAAATCAAAGGGTCATCAGCGCATTGTGCTTGGCGCTCCGGCCGATGACCAGTGAATCTTTAGCAAACTGCGGCATAGGCGGGGCGGCGAGCGCCCCGGCGGGGGTTATTGCGGCGTCAACACCCGGCGCGTGCGGCCGGAACTGAGGTAGTCGGCGATATAATCCTGCGAGATTTCGCCGCTGTAGCGGCCGTCTTCATCGACGATCGGCATCCAGGAGGTGTTGTGTTCGTACAGCTTGGACAGCACTACGCGCAGGTTCTCCTCCGCGCGGGCGGTGACGCGAAAGCGGTGCAGGCTGTCGGCGCACACCCCGGGCGCGCCGCGCGCCTCACGGCGTTTGACGTAGCCCAGCGGTTTGCCGTCGGCGTCCACCACCGTCACCGAGCGGGCGTCGATATCGTCCATC
>NZ_JVEL01000246.1:0-214 GCF_001076875.1 Serratia sp. 506_PEND | reverse complement strand
CTACAAGATCGATTTCAAAGACGGCACGGTCGCGCCGCTGAAGACGGTATTCCTGCACGATCCGGATAAAAAGGTGCCGTTCCACATCATCAACGAGAGTACCGAGAAGCGCTATCTGACCGGCAGCGATTTCGATCCGGAAAGCTTCCAGTTTGCCGACGATGCCTTATGGATCGGTGAAGAGTTCGGGCCTTACCTGATCAAGGCCGATCTG
>NZ_JVEL01000245.1:0-1756 GCF_001076875.1 Serratia sp. 506_PEND | reverse complement strand
GCTCGTCCTCGTTGAAAGGATCGATGCGCAGGCAGACGTGATCGACATTTTGCCGGTGACGATCGGGCGCCGCGCCGCCTTTTTTCCCCAACACGCCGTTAATATCCACCAGATCGATCATGGCCGCTCCGGCGCGCAGGTGCATCAGCCCCAAATCCGGCCGCTGTTTGGCGATATCACAGCCGACGATCTGGGTATAAAAATGCAGGCTTTTCTGCATATCGCGCACGCGCAGCACCACATGGTCGATAGTCTTCAGGCTGAAAGGGCGCACGGCCATCTCCTCAAACGGAAGTCTCCTTTACAGCATAAACGGCGCTGGCGGATTTATCCTGCTCCAGAGCTAAAGACAAAAAAACGGCCAATGGCTTTCACCATCGGCCGCGAGCGCTTGAGCATACCGGCGTTAGCGCGGGAAGTTGCCGCTCAGCGCATCCAGGCCGCCCTGGTAGATGCCGCTGAACAGGGCGACGGCCTCGTCGTCGCTGATGTTGACCGGCGTGAAGCTGCCCGACCATTCCACGCGCGCCACGTTGGCGTCGTCGGTGGCGTGCACTGACAGGGTGGACAGGTAATTCACCACCGGGAACGGCGCCTGCATGATGGAGTAGCTGTAGCTGCGTTGACGGTTGTCGAACGCTTCCAGCCGCTCGATGACGGTGCCGCCGTCGGCGGTGGTTAAGGTACGCACGCGGCCGCCTTCCGAAATGACGCTTTTCGGGATGAACGGCAGCCAGTCAGGCAGGGCGTCGAAGCCGCCGATCAGTTGCCATACGGTGTCGGCGGATGCCGGGATGTTCATAGATACGGATGTATTAGCCATTTTCGTTCTCTCTTGATATCGGTTTAGGGTACGGAATTACATTGCCAGGGTGTCGACGACGCCGCCGTCGACGCGCAGCGCCGCGCCGGTAGTGGCCGAAGACAGCGGGGACGCAAGGTAAACGGCCAGGTTGGCCACTTCATCGACGTCCGCCGCGCGCTGAATAATGGAGCTTGGGCGTTCGGTTTTAACGAACTCGTCGGCCTGATCGCGCGCGCTGCGCCCGGATTTGGCCGCCGCTTCCGCCAGCATCTCCTGCAGGCCTTCGGTAAAGGTTGGCCCTGGCAGGATGGCGTTGACCGTCACGCCGGTGCCGGCGAGGCGTTTCGCCAGGCCGTGAGACACCGCCAGGTTGGCGCTTTTGGTCACGCCGTAGTTGATCATGTCCGCCGGGATGGCGACGCCGGATTCGGACGACACGAAAATAATGCGTCCCCAGCCCTGTTCGGTCATGTTCTGCGCGTAGTGGCGCGCCAGACGCACGCCCGAGAGGACGTTGACGTTATAGAAGTGCATCCACTCGCTGTCGGGCACGGTAAAGAAGTCTTTATCGTTGAAAATGCCCAGGTTGTTGATCAGCACGTCAGCTTTAGGCTCCGCGGCGAACAGGGTTTCTGCCCCTTGTTCCGTGCCGAGATCGGCGACCACGCCGCGCACTTGCGCGCCGGGCACGTTGGCGCTGATGTCGGCGATAGCGTTATCGACCCCGGTTTTTTGACGGCCGACGATCACCACGGTGGCGCCCGTTTTGGCGAGTCCGCGCGCGATGCCCAAGCCGATGCCGGAGGTGGAGCCGCTGACGACGGCGACTTTGCCTGAAAGATCCAGTTTCATCATGTATATCACTCTGTAATGTGGGTACTGGGGCCGGGGGGCGGCCCCATAAAACTTAACGAATCGGCAGCGGTGCGTTGTCGGCCACCAGTTTCTGAC
>NZ_JVEL01000244.1:0-3940 GCF_001076875.1 Serratia sp. 506_PEND | reverse complement strand
GGCGGTGAAAGACGATCGCGTGTGGCTCCTGCAGGCGCGGCCGATCACCACGCAGGCCAAACCGGTTCAGATGCTTTACGCCAACCCGTGGGAAAGCGATCCGACGATCAAGGAACGGGCCTTTTTCTCCCGAATGGACACCGGCGAGATCGTCACCGGCTTGATGACGCCGCTGGGGCTGTCGTTTTGCCAGTTCTACCAAAAGCATATTCATGGCCCGGCGATCAAAACCATGGGGCTGGCGGATATCGGCGATTGGCAGATTTATATGGGGTATTTGCAAGGCTACGTCTATCTGAATATCTCCGGATCGGCCTACATGCTCCGCCAATGCCCGCCCACCCGCGACGAAATGAAGTTCACGACCCGCTACGCCACCGCCGATATCGATTTCAGCGGGTACAAAAACCCCTATGGCCCCGGCGTACAGGGATGGGCTTATCTCAAGAGCGCCTGGCATTGGCTGAAACAGCAGAGGCATAACCTGCGCAGCGCCGGCGCGACCGTCGATGCCATGATCGCCCTGCGCCAGCGCGAGACGCGCCGCTTTCTGGCGCTGGATCTGACGACCATGACACATCAGGAACTGGAGCGAGAACTCAGCCGCATCGACGGTTACTTCCTCGACAGCTGCGCCGCCTATATGCCCTTCTTCCTTCAGTCGTTCGCGCTCTACGATGCGCTGGCGCTGACCTGCGAACGTTATCTCAAAGGCCGCGGCAACGGATTGCAAAATCGCATCAAGGCGTCGATGAACAACCTGCGCACCATCGAAGTCACGCTGGGCATTCTCAGCCTGGTGGATACGGTCAATCGTCAACCGGCGTTGAAGGCCCTGTTCGAGCGACACAGCGCACAGGAACTGGTCACCGTCCTGCCCACCGATCCCGAATCGCGCGCCTTCTGGCAAAGCGACTTCAGCGCCTTCCTGTTCGAGTTCGGCGCCCGTGGCCGCCAGGAGTTCGAATTGAGTCTTCCGCGCTGGAACGACGATCCCAGCTACCTGCTGCAAGTGATGAAAATGTATCTGCAACATCCGGTGGATCTGCACACGAAACTGCGGGAAACAGAGCGGCTGCGCCATGAAGACAGCGCGGCGCTGCTTAAAGCGATGCCCTGGTTTGGCCGGATGAAGCTGAAGTTCATCACCAAACTGTATGGCGTGATGGCCGAACGCCGCGAAGCGACCCGGCCAACCTTCGTCACCGAAACCTGGTTCTACCGCCGCATCATGTTGGAAGTGCTGCGGCGCCTGGAGGCGCAAGGCCTGGTCAAATCGGCCGATCTGCCCTATGTGGACTTCGAGCGCTTCCGCGCGTTTATGGCGGGGGAACAGTCGGCGCAGGAAGCGTTCGCCGCCGATCTGATCGAGCGCAATCGCCACCAGCATCTGCTGAACCTGCATGCGGAAGAGCCGCCGATGGCGATCGTCGGGGGGTATCAGCCCAGGATGAAAGCCCCCACGGCGGAAAACGCCGCCGGCATGCTGTCCGGCCTGGCGGCCAGCCCCGGCAAAGTGGTGGCGAAAGCGCGCGTCATCACCGATCTGCTGGCGCAGGCCGGCGAGCTGCAGCCCAACGAAATCCTGGTGGCGCGCTTTACCGACGCCAGCTGGACCCCGCTCTTCGCGCTGGCGGCGGGCATCGTCACCGATATCGGCTCTGCGCTGTCCCACAGCTGCATCGTCGCACGCGAATTCGGCATTCCCGCGGCGGTCAATCTCAAGAACGCCACCCAGTTGATCAACAGCGGCGACACCTTGATTCTCGACGGCGACAGCGGGACGGTCATTATTCAACGCGGAGAACGTGCCGATGGCTAGTCAGCACCACATCCGGCGAAGGTAAACCATCCGCCTGAACACAGCACAATTCAACGAAGGTGATGCGCGCGGCAACCGCCGCCTGCAGAGACCGTCGCGGGCTTTGTCGTGCCGAATTTGCCCGCCTGGCTGAAGCCGTCACTCCATTTTGGCTGCACAAGGAACTCATCATGACGACCCTGACAGGACAAGCAAGACTCACCAACTCCGCCGCCTACGAGCAAGTGTGGCAAGCGGAGCGCCAGGCCTGCCGCACCGACGCGGATCCCGACACCCTGACGGTCGGCGTGGTGGTGGTGACGCGCAACCCGGCGTTTTTCCAAATCGGGCTTAGCGTACTGAACGATATCCGCGATTATGTTTTCAACCGCGTGCATATCCAGTCCGAGATGCCGCTGAAACTGTTGGATCTGGCGGCGGACTCGCTTTATCTGGCCGCGCGCGAAAAGGCGCTGCACTTTCTCAAAGGCCAAAACAAGGCTATCAACGTTCGCATCATCCAATGCGCCAGCCTGGCCGAGGCCACCGGCAAGATCATCTATACGCATGCGCTGGAACAGCGTCCCGAATTTCATTTGGGCATGCTGTTCTACGATCAGACCACGCCGGCCGGCGTCGATGACAGCATCGAACAGATCGATCGCGATCTGGACGCCTTTTACAGCGCCTTGCAGCGCAGCGGCATTCCCGCGTTTTACACCACCTTCTCCACCGTTGCGTTCATTCGCCAGCTGCGATCGCCCTTCCGCTACCTGCCGCAGCAATACCGCGAAATCGTGCGCAGCGAAGATCCGGCGATCTTCCAAACCGAGCTGTTGTGCCTGTGGATGGACTTCTTCGAGATGAACTACACCAACCGCCGGGTCAAGCCGATCGGCGCGCTGGCGCTGCACAACACACTGGGTGAGCAGCTGATTCAATTTTTCGAGCGTACCGCCGCCGAACGCTGGCTGGTGTCCTATTACACCGGGTCGATCATCTCCAATCTGATCGGCTATCTGGACCGGCATGCGGAGGCGCGCGGCGCGCTGATCCTGCGCGGCCCTAACGAACACGCCATCGCCTGCGGCGCCATGGCCAACTGGCAGCTGTATCGCATGCCGTTCCTCGGCGTAGTGACCTCCGGGATGATGGATGAATTCAAGGGCACGCTGGCCAACCTCAAGGAAACCGCCGCACAGGGCATCATCGTCGCGGCGGAAAACCGCGGCAATCAATGGTACAGCTTCCAGGGAACGCTGACGCCGACGGAGGACATGCGCGAAGTGCTTATCGCCCGCCGCATCCCGTTCGTTTATATCGATGACGTCGAAATGATCGGCGCCGGTTTGACGGAAGCCTTCCGCCTTTATCATCAAGGCCAGGGGCCAGTGGTGATTCTGGCGACGCAAAACGTGCTGGAGTCGACCCTGTCGCTGGAAGGCGCCGTCTGCGATCCCTCGCCGATCCCGGTTCTGTCGGCGGACGATCCGCTGCCGATGAGCGAAAGCCTGGCACAGGCGATAGCGCTGATCAACCGCGGGCCGGAACGGCTGGTGTGGCAGTTGGGCCCGGTCAGCGACGACGAATACGCCCTGATCCATGACATCGCCGACGCCGCCGGCATCGCCCTGGTGGACTCGTTGGCCCATCCCGGCTCGGCGCCGAAATATTATCAGGGCCGGCGCAATCCCCACTACCTGGGCACCCTGGCGATTTACGGCTATAGCCCGCGCGTCTACAACTTCCTGCACACCAATGACAAGCTCAACGCCATGAGCGAGCAGAGCCTGTTTATGATCAAAAGCCGCGTCGCTCAGATCACCACCCCCTTCTCCGACGGCAGGCTGGAGCGCAAGGTTCATCTGGTGCAGCTCACGCACGATGACCGCCATCTGTCGCCCTATGCCGATCTGCACCTGCACATGAACTGTCTGGCGTTCCTGCGCACGGTGAAAGCGCATCTCGACGTCGATCCGGCATTGCGGGAAAGACGCCGCGCGTTGATCGCCGCCTATCTCGATTCGCCTTCCGACGTGGTCAGCCAGCTTCCCAGTCTGCCCATGTCGGCCAACTACTTCTTCTGCCAGTTGAACCGAGTGATTGAAGAGTTGATCGAAACGGAGGGCTTCGATTTTA